>JAPDPR010000002.1 GCA_034506335.1 candidate division KSB1 bacterium | reverse complement strand
AACCCTGGAGCTGGTAGAGTCGCGGTACGATGACATCCTCGACCTTGCACAGCCGATGGCCACGGCCCGGAAGGACTCCGGCCACAATGACGCGCGTAGATGGCGACGCGCGGAACACCCGCTGTTCCTGACCCTTGCGAACGGCGAAACGGTTGCATAGAAGGAGGGCAAAGATGTCTCCCAGTATCTTCTTGGGCGAGCAGGGTCGTTCCTCGATCTCGATCAGGACGCGTGCAGCCCCATCGGGGGATCCGATGAGTACATCGACGTCGGCGAGCCGATTGACATTCTTCACTTCAGCCCCAAAGAACCCCTTTATTGCAGCTACCGCCGGATCCATCGTGGCGTCGCCGTGGTCGTAGTAGATGGACCAACCCTCGTATCTGAGATCATTTCGCATCCGCGCGGCCAAGCGGCTGCCGAACTTGCCCGTTTCGAGCCCCTGAGGCATGGATTCACTCCCGCGCAGCCTACCGTTTTGCCGTTCAGCGGTCTGGGCGCCGCTAAGCCGGCGCCCTGACCCTACGCCGATGTCCCTGCGGCGAGCACATCCGCTGCAGCGGTATGTTAGCCATCAGACCACCATTTGCGGAGGATTTGGCTCTTGGCCTCGTGTGCGAGCTGCTGCAAGTCGAGCCCGTAGAAATACTCCGCAAGCCCCTTCACCAACGGATCGAGAAGTCTCTGCACACGCCGGACCCTGGAGCGAAGCCGGCGTATTTCCTTGACGATGCTCGCGTGATTTGCCGGCTCGACAAGTCGCTCAACATTGGCCGTGAAGTATCGGTGGATGAGCTCATTCCGTGCCTCCAGTGCGTCCGCCAAGGCTTCCTCAATGCCATCGCTCAAGGTGAAGCGCTGCCGGAGAAGCGCAACCAATTGACCAGCAGTCTTCTTGGCTTCGTGCTCGAGGATTGCCATGGTATCTGCTGGATCAAGGCCAACGACACCGAGCTTGGACAGCAAAAACAACAAGTAGGCCACGCAGTACTCGAATCCCTGGCAGTCGTATAGACCAGCGCCAGCTTCGAAGAAGATCGGCTGGAGAAGCTCCTGTTTCCGTTTCTCAAATTCGTCCACGGTGCCCCACCTGTATGGCTAACGGCTGGGTTCAGCCGCACGCGGAGCAAGCGAAGCGAGCGGAGCGTGTCGGCTGAAACCCGTTGTTATGCAAAATGTCCGCATCTTTCCCGTAAGGTAGTTCTTCACTCATCTTCCTAATCTTGTGAGGTTCCTTTGCACTTCCTCAGGTCAACCCGGCATGTCCGGGCGGTGAGGGCATCATCGGGAATTTGATCGTATCGCGTAATACTGACTGAATGGGAATCGTCCTCCGCTAAGTGCTCGACGTTCCAGAGCTCCCATCGGTACCCTTGCTGACCCAAATACTCCTTGTACTCCCGCTGCGTTAGTTCAACGACGGTTGCCCGACCGCTGTGAGCTTTTACCTCAACGTGGAGTTCATCCCCGTTCTTCTTAGCACGAAGATCAAAACCGGGATTGCCTTGTGGCATATTCTCGACCACGTAACCTATTCTCTCCAGTTCGCGTGCCGCAATGGTTCTACCTGCTTCCTCCAACTCCTCCTTTTCCGCATCCGCCAGGGAACGGTCTTCGTGTTCTGTTCCACCGCCACCTCCACCACCAATATGCCCTTCTCCTAAAGGTGAGCTTCCCTGAACATAGACAACTGTTTTGGGGTCTTTAAGGCGTAGGGATTGTTTTTGTGTATCCGATGATTTCGGTGTCTCTTCTGACGTGTTATCCTGGAGTTGGCGTTGTTCGCTGAACTGGCCTAGGCCGTCGCCGGCCAAAGGTGGGTGAGACTTGTCGGGCTTTTCCTCTTCGATAGGCGGCCTCTTAGGACCTGCTTCCTGCTTGTCGTCGGCGGACTGTCCTGAGTACTCGCGTAGGCATCTGTCTATCTCGGCATCAGCCATGCCTTTACTCAGAAGCTTCTCCTTTCGCTGGCTGTCATTTGTGCAACGAAGGAGGTTCTCGTAGAAATCCGCCTCTGACCTGATGTCGAGTAGTTTTGCCAGCGCCTGTGCTAACTCGCTCTCATTCGCGTGGTCTTTGTGCAAGTAGATCGTGTCATCATCAACGTGCCAGCGTTTTACGACTTCCCGATTCACGCCCCCCAGGGTCAGGCCCGCCCTCAAGGCAGGTAGCACGACCGCCTTCAGCGCCTTTAGGCGCGCGAACAAGCTATCGGCAGCCTCTCGCTTGATCTGCGATGACCTCCAGGCCCACACATACGGAAGGGACCCGCTGAATCGCCTATTCAATTCGTCTGACAACGGCGACTGCGGTTTCCCCAGCGTGACGTTGACCTTGACGGACTGCGACAGCGGGCGGACATCAAGGTATTTCACAGCTTCAGAGGCTAGTCGGGCAGGGATATGAAAGAGCCAGACATCCTCAGCGAATGCCTTGGCAAGGTCGTTGTCGTCGTCCAGATATCGCGGGTCGCCTGCCACGTATTGCCAGACGTCCCCCTTCCTGCAGAGGAGTGGGCATGATGCGAAGGCCTTCTCTGGAACATTTTCCTTCTCCGCCATGGTTTCTAGGCATGCAGTGTACCATCCCGTTACTTTGTCCCGAAGCCGTTCTTCCGAAACGAGGCGATCGGTGGGGGCTTTTTCAGGTATGTGCCGTGACAGGAGTGCCTCCCATTCGTCAATGGTCAGTTGTTCCATTCGTGTGCGGAGGCCGACGGCGTTGATAAGCCAGTTGCGGACAGCATCCTTGTCGTTTCCGAAGGCATCAAGGTCAACGACGTGCAGGAGGTCTCCTATGACCCGCTCTGTTCGCTTGTCAGGCAGCCAACAATCAGCAAGGGCGGACGGCGCAGAGCTGCTTCTGGTCGGAGGGTGGATATTGTGTAAGATTTGAAACCACCAGAAAGCGCGAACCGAGCACAACCGCGTAGTATAGTAGAACCAGGACAGCGTTGCCTCGGAGTGACCCTTGTAATATTCTTCCCAGTGTTTCGCCAGCAATACGAGCAAGGCACACACTTGGGTGGTGCTGAGTCCTTCAAGGGTCAGGGTTTCAAAACGGCTAATCGCGTCCACGGTTGGGGTGCGTTCAGTATGTCTAAACTCCTGCGATCTCCATGCGTCGCACTCATTGGGTAAGTGATACTCATCAATTCCATTCTTGTTGGGCCCTCGATCCTCAACAATACGGGGGTATGCAGCACACCCAAGCCATGTGAGAATCGAGCGCTCCCTTTCCCCATCCTCGCCCATGCGCTGCACCCAAGCAACGCTGTCACAACCTTCATATAAGTCTGCAAGCAGGTCATTGCCCCATTCTCTGCCGAAATAAGCTTTCTCGGCCTCGGCCCATGTCTTGCCTTGCACGGGTTGCGCAAGCGGTACAGGACACCGCCTCAGCGATGGAGAAGCATCAGCCGTTTCATGCCAGTCCTGCTCAAGGATGAAACGCAGGAATCGTCCAGGGTCACCCTGTTTGTCTTTCCAATACTGCTCAATCGCTTGGCCAACAGCGCGCTGAACGACATCCCCGTCCGGCTCGGCAATCCCTAACTCCTTGATGAGCTTCTTGACCGGGGACTCTTGTTCGGCTATGTTTTGGATGCGGTCGCGAAACCAGTCCTCCACGAAGGTCAGCGGTAGCCAATCAGGCAGGCATTTAACGCCTGTATCCGCTTGCCATGTAACGATTCTGCCTTCAAGGTCTGAAGGCTTTACTAAACTGCCATTTACAGGCACTATAGGCAGTCCTCTGACTCGCTCGATTCTCTTTTTGTGCTCCTCTCCGTATGGCTCTTTGGCTACCCAGGCGGCAAGCCATTCCCAGCAGGCCCAAACCCATTGTGTCTCGGCGGCGAGTGAATCGGCATTCTGTAGGATAGCCGCCATCAAGTCTTGATCGTGGATTTCCTTACAGCCCAGATCCTTGAGTGCCTTTTGTGCTTCCTTGTCATCGTCGAAGGCTTGGTGCAGGAGTTGCCCTCGAACATCTGTAGCTTCGAGCAAAGTGCGCGCTAAGTCGCGGCGGACGCTGACGGAAATCAGCCGGGCATCTTCAAGACGCAATCGCTGGCTACTTTCCATGTCGGAAAGTCGGAGGCATTTCTTTGCCTTATCGGCAATGCGCCGCCAGAGAGCCTCAGCAACATGATGAGATGCTCTTTCGGCTAGGGCGACAAGCAGCGCGGCATGACTGCTCGGCGCGTCAGCGCGGAATGAGTCATTCACAAACTTGCAGACATAGTAAGCGAGTCTGTCGGCAACCCATGCGTTAAACCGACTACCCTCTATCGGGATTAAGGCAGTTCGGTCACTCTTGACTAGGAACTCGGCGTGAAGGAGCAGACGCACGGGACCATTCTGCTCCGTTGGATAGAAAACATGAACAGGAAGGTAGTCTGATGTCGGGACGACACAATCGTTTTCAAGCGGAGCAGCAATGAGAAAACTGACCCCGTCCGTGGAAATGGCCTGGCGCTCATCGGCCCCAAGCATTTCCAGCAAGTCAACGGGAGGGCGCTCTGTATGCTTGGTTACACGCCACTGAACCGGGGTCTGCCCTCGGCTGTCTTGCAACGACCAGACAGCGTCCCCGGCAATCAGGACAATATCTAGTCCGTGGGCCGTGATGTGCCGAAGGTGCCTGAAGGCAAAGAGCGCGTGAGGCGGCCACTCCTTCAACAGTTGTTCCACCTTCAGCCTCGTCTCCTGGGAAAGGCCTGGCAGCCTGACAACAGTTTTCATGCTCCCTGCCTTCAAATCATCAAGATGCGGGTCCCGTGCTTTAGCATCATCCCACGGGATGAAGAACGGGATCCATTGGTATGGTACGTGGCCGTCATTTAGGCCGTTCTCGCGCAGCCATGTCTTGGTTCTTTCATGGCTGAACTCGATTCCCTCTCCGTCCACGGTGAGCACCTGCGGATTTTGGGAAACCTCGTACACCGACTTGAAACCCACGCCTTTCCGGCCTATCGTACCTGCAGTCTTGTCCGAGAAATCGGTTCCGCAGATGGCGCTCACGGCTTCGGGTTTGAGGCCGTGTCCGTTATCCGCAACATAAATAGTATCTTTATCAACAATAATCCTCACTTCCGAGGCTTTGGCATCATCGCTATTTTGCAGCAGCTCAAAAAGCCATCGTCCGACGTGATCTTTGGTTGCTCGTTCCGCCACACGTGTGTCGCGGACTATTTGATCTGGGTCGGTCCTGTAGACACTGAGGCGTCTATTCCTGAATTTTTCGATAGCTCTCTCTATTGGTCCGTTTCTCATGTGCCTAACTACTGATTATGCGGATTCCGCATAAGACGCCTACACCGTTCCGCTGTCGGCATAAGACGTCCACGCGAGTTGATTGCCAATCTCTTTGTGTCCAAGATGTTGTCCATATTTCTGCTGGTTCTGGCCGTATTAGATAACTTCCGCATAATACGCGGGGAGTATCGCTCATAACCCATCTATGGGGCTTTTCACACCTCGACCGCCGCGGTTCAATACGGGCGTGTAGATGATGGCGGCACGAACGTCTTTTGTGGTCCCGCACCGTGATTTCATTTCGGGCACAATCAACGTCCTGAACCCGCAGGTGTAGGCATTCCATCAGACGCAGCCCCGCATCATATATCGGCGAGGCCATCAGGCACTTATTGCCTTGGAGATGGCCCAATACTGTCTTGACTTCGTCGCGCGTAAGGACGACGGGCACCCGCGACGGTTTTCGCGCGCGGATAAGCGGGCCCAGCTCCCCCACCTCACGACCAAGCACATGACGGTAGAGAAACAGCAGGGCCGCACGCGCCTGATTCTGTGTCGATGCACTGACTCGTTCCTTCTGGACGAAATGGGTTAGAAATGCATTGATTTCCGGCGAGCTCATTACCACCGGGTGCCGGTTGCCATTGAAGAGAACAAATCGTGTGATCCAGTGAGGGTATGACTGCTCGGTGCGCAGGCTATAGTGGCGCCCTCGAAGTCGATGCCGCACCTGCTCAAACAGTTTGGGCGTTTGTGTCGGGGTCAATTGCAAAGTGGCTCCCCCACCCGTGGTCCTCGGCCTGCTCGTGCACTCAGAATATAGCTAACAGATAAGAGAATGTCAAGCAAAAAGTTAACAGCCCATGCGACGACCGAGCCACCCCGCGACCTCGGCCCGCCACAGTGCCCCGATGCCCTGTGAAAGGTCAATGGCTCCGTCACCGACCTCGCCACGGCCACCCCAAAAAGCCCTTGACATTTTAGGTGGCAAGTTGTACCTTAATCGGCGTATCAGTGACGCGGAACGACTAAGCGAGGGACGGTGCGACGATGCCGGTACCGTTGATTTTCGAACAAAGCCGCGAGGGGCAGATGGGTGCGTCTCTGCCCCCGCTGGATGTGCCTGAACAACCGCTGGACAAGCTTCTGCCGCCGGAGCAGATCCGCCCGCAGGCGCCCGAGCTTCCTCAGCTGAGCGAGGTGGACGTAATCCGCCACTTTGTGGCCCTGTCGGTGATGAACTATCACGTGGACAAGGGCATGTATCCGCTTGGCTCTTGTACCATGAAGTACAATCCCAAGGTGAACGAGAACGTGGCGCGGCTGCCAGGGTTTACCGACATTCACCCTCTGCAGCCCACTTCCATGGTCCAAGGTGCCTTGCGCCTGATGCACGAACTGGGCGGGTACCTGTGCGAAATAGGCGGGTTCGACGCAGTGACCTTGCAGCCCTCGGCTGGGGCGCATGGCGAGCTCACCGGCCTGATGCTCATCAGAGCGTACCACGAGAGCCGCGGCAATCCCCGGACCACGGTGGTCATCCCGGATTCGGCGCACGGTACCAATCCAGCAAGCGTGACCATCTCCGGCTACAAGCCGGTCCAGGTCAGCTCGGGGCCTGACGGGCGGGTCGATCTGCAGGCCCTCCGCGCCGTGCTCAATGAACAGACGGCCGCCCTCATGCTCACCAATCCGAACACCCTGGGACTGTTCGAGTCGCAGGTGGAGGAGATGGCCAGGATGGTGCATGAGGTGGGGGCCCTCATGTACATGGACGGCGCCAATCTCAACGCCCTGCTGGGAATTGTGCGCCCTGGGGATATGGGGATCGATGTGATGCATTTCAATTTGCACAAGACCTTTTCCACACCCCACGGAGGCGGTGGACCAGGCGCCGGCCCTGTGGGGGTGAAAAAGGATTTGGTGCCGTTTCTGCCGCGGCCCCGTGTTGCGCTGCGGGACGGCAACTTTATCCTTGACGAAGATTGCCCGCAGAGCATCGGCAGAGTGCACGCCTTTTATGGCAACTTTGGCGTGATGGTAAAGGCCTATACCTACATCCGCATGATGGGGGCTGAAGGGTTGCGCCAAGTGAGCGAGGGCGCGGTCATTAATGCCAACTATCTCCTGGCCTGTCTGCGGGATGCGTACGAGCTGCCGTACCCTGGGCCAGCCATGCACGAATTTGTGCTGTCTGGAGATCGGCAGAAGGCCAAAGGGGTGAAGACTCTGGACATCGCCAAGCGCCTATTGGACCTGGGGTTCCATGCGCCCACCGTCTACTTCCCGCTCATCGTGCACGAGGCGCTGATGATTGAGCCCACCGAGACCGAGTCGAAGCAGACCCTCGACGCTTTTGCCGACGCCATGCTGCAGATTGCGCGCGAGGCAGAGGAGAACCCAGAGCTGCTGCATAAGGCGCCGCGCACCACGCCGGTGAGCCGCCTGGACGAGGCACGCGCGGCACGCGTGGGCAATATCTGCTATCGTCCGGGGGCAGCGTAGCGGGCATTGAGGCACGTGGACGTCGGGACAGTCGGGTCCGGCGGGGGTTCGCAGGTGAAGGACCGAGCTCACAAGCCGCGCATTCTGATTGTCGATGACATGGCAGCCAACCTCAAGTTGCTGCGCTCCCACTTGTCCGGGCAGGGCTACGAGGTGGTCTCTGCCCAGAGCGGCCGGGAAGCCTTAGCCGCCATCGATCATCAGCTGCCTGATCTTGTACTCCTCGACGTGGTCATGCCTGATATGGATGGGTTCGAGGTTTGCCGGCGCCTGAAGGCCAGCACGGCCACCGACTTTGTGCCTGTCATCCTGGTCACGGCCCTGGACGAGGTGGAGTACAAGGTGCGCGGCATGGAGGCGGGGGCCGACGACTTTGTGACCAAGCCCTTCAACAAGGTCGAACTCTTGGTGCGGGTCAAGTCCCTCCTCCGCATCAAACAGCTGCACGATCAGCTGGAGCACAAGGTCCGCGCGCTGGAGGAGGCCGAGGCAAAGCTGCACGAGCTGGCCATAACCGATGGGCTGACTGGCCTGTATAACTACCGCTACTTCAAAGAGCAGCTGGTGCACGAAGTGGACCGGGCGGCACGCCACAAAGAGAGCTTCTCGCTCATTATGCTGGACATCGACCATTTCAAGCACTACAACGATACACACGGCCATTTGGCAGGCGACAAGGTCCTCAAGGATTTGGCGCGACTGTTGCGCGAGAATGTGCGCAAGATCGATGTGGCGGCGCGGTACGGTGGCGAGGAATTCGCGCTGATCTTGGTGCAAACGCCCCATCAGGCGAGCGGCGTGGTGGCGCGCAAGTTGCAGGCCCTGGTGCAGGAGTTCCCCTTCGAGCATCGGGAGCAGCAGCCGGGGGGACGGCTCACCATCAGCATGGGAGTGGCCACCTACCCGGAGGACGGCACCACGGCGGAGGAGCTCATCGCGGCCGCTGATCGGCGCCTGTATCGTGCCAAAGCGGAGGGAAGAAACCGCGTGGTAATGCGTGATTGACATGGCCCTCAGGGTGCCTCATCAAGGAGCCCAATGACCGCGCGACATTCCACAAACGGTACACTTTTTCGCTGGTTCTACGGGGCACTGCTGACCGCGGGACTGGTGCCCATTCTGCTCTTTGTGGTTTTCGCCGTGCTGGGCGGACACCCGCTCCCGGTGGCGTGGATCGTCGGCGCTGCCCTCGGGGCGCTTGCCGTCGTCGCTGGAGTCGGGCTTGTGGTTGCCCGGCAATTGACCAGGGCGGTGGCAGAGCCCCTGGCTCGCCTGGCAGAAGGAGCCACAGAGATTGCGCGCGGCAATTTTTCCCACCGCATTGAGGTGGACTCGCGGGGCGAGGTTGGCCGGCTGGCAAAGCTGTTCAATTACATGACCACCGAGCTCCGTCGGCTCAACGAAATGAACCTGAGCCAGATCATCGCTGAGCGGACCAAGACCAGTACCATCATTCGCAACATCGCCGATGGCGTCATCGTCACCGACCCCCAGGACCGGGTGTTAGTGTTCAACAGTGCTGCGGAGCGCTGGTTCGGGGTGAAAGAAGAGGACCTGTTGCAGCAACCCATCGGGCAGTTCATCAAGAACAGAAAGCTTCTCAATCTGCTCAGAAAGGTGGGCGACGGGCACCAGGATGAGGGCCCGCCAGTGGAGATCACCGTCAAGCCCCCGGGCGAGTGGCGAGAGCGCACCTTGGCAGCAAAGGCGGCGCGGGTGTTCCAGCAGGACCGCACCCTGATCGGTACGGTCACCATCCTGCGCGACATCTCGCGCGAGAAAGAGATCGACCGCATGAAGACGGAGCTGGTGTCGATGGTCGCCCATGAGCTGCGCTCGCCGCTGACCTCCATTTCGGGCTTTAGCGAGCTCCTCCTGGACCGCAGCACTACCAAGGCCCAGGCGATGGAATACGCGAGCATTATTCTCAAAGAATCAAACCGCCTGGGTGAGCTCATTAACAAGTTTCTGGATATTTCGCGCATAGAATCGGGCAAGGTGCAGCCCAAGAAGGTGCCCCTCAACCTGGGCGACGCGGCGAGGACGGCCGTAGTGACCAACGCGCCGGTGGCGCAGCGGAAGGGCATCGTACTGCGTGCCACGGTTGCGGATCGGCTGCCGGAGATTCAGGCGGACCCAGGCATGGTGGACCAGGTGCTCCTCAACCTTTTGTCCAATGCGATCAAATACAGCCCGCCGAATACCGAGGTGGAGGTGCGCGTGACCGCCACCCCACGGGGCGTGCAACTGACCGTCGTCGACCACGGCTACGGTATCCCGGAGAAGGCCCTTCCGCACATATTCGACAAGTTTTATCGCGTGACCGACGACGAACGGGTAAGAGAAGTGACGGGTTCGGGACTAGGCCTGTCACTGGTCAAACAGATTGTGGACGTGCACGGTGGCACTATAGCGGTGAGTAGCAAGGTGGGGGAAGGAACAACCTTTGTGGTGACGTTTCCTGTGACGGGGGCGACACAGGCATCTGCTGTGGAACAGAAAGAGTGAGACGGATTGGGTGATGGGCGCGGGAGGATCTCTTTCTGGCAAGCTCACCAGGGAGAGAGGCGCACATGGGAAAAGACACTGTCCTCCTTATCGATGACGATCCGGAAATGCAGCGACTGGCAAAGCGGGTGTTTGGCGAACCGGTCTATGACCTGCGCATCGCCGAGACCGGACAGGAGGGGCTGCGCAGGCTGCGCGAGGTCAATCCTGACATCATCATCCTGGACTTTGCCCTGCCGGATTTCGATGGCGAGGAGTTTGTGGAGATCGTTCGCTATGACCCCAACTATGCCAAATGGAGTGCCGTGCCCATCCTTATGCTGACGGCGCGTGCCGAGTTCTATGGCCGGGCCGAGCGGTTCTTCGGCATGGGGGTGCTGGCCTTCCTTGTTAAACCATTTGGCCGCCACGAGCTGTTGAACATCGTCGATAACCTCATTCGTCGCAGCCGGTATGAGAAGCGCTTTGGGTCGGGACCACAAGCACCTGCGCGCACTGTTTCGCCGGTGCCGGCTCAAGAGCTGGAAGAGTCCATTAGCACCATCGCCGGCTTGACCAAGGCGGTCCTGGAACGCCAACCATGTGGGTTGTCCGAAGACCAACGCCTTGACTTGTCGGCCATCTACAATCGCTGCCGCAGCTTGCTGCGCATGATGGCTGCCGACCAGGGCGGCAACGGTGGGCAGGGGAGAACCCCATTCGGTTTGGGCATGGCAGGGGAGACCTCATGATTGCGGCCCGTGCCAAGCTGGAAACCGGGTGATAGTGCGGCGGGGCGGGAAAGAAAATGACGCAAGACTTCCACCACAGTTCTCTTGCTGCGGCGACGGAAGAATCTGCCGCCAGGCCCTTGAGCAGGGAGGACAGCGTCATTGTCCTCTCCTCGCGCCAGGGCTTATGCCGGCTGGCGGAGCTTTTGGGCGGCACTGTCAACTGCTGTGAGCAGGTGGAGGAATGCCTTGCGGCCGCGCGGCATCAGAAACCAGCCGTGATCCTGGTGGAGGCGACCACGGCCGCTGCGACTGGAGAGCTCCTCGCCCAGCTCCGTCACGGCGATGGTGCGCACAGTGCCCTCATCGTTCTCGGGAGCCCGCACCTTGCTCGGGAGGACCGAGAAGCCCTGGTGGCTGCCGGGGCCGATGCCATTTTGCCTGAAGGGGTCGGCCGGCGAGAGCTGCAGACCGTGGTACAGCAGGTGCTGCAATCGCGGCGGGCGGAGTCCCGCGCCCAGGGGATGCAACGCCGCCTCCGGCGCACTCAGTACGAGTATCAGGAGCTGATCGAGAGCGTCAACGACTTGATCTTCACCCTGGACCACGAGGGGCGTTTTCGCTTCCTGAACCGCCAGGTGACCGCACTCACTGGATTCCACCGCGAGGACTGGTTAGGGCAACAATTGACACAGGTGGTGGTGCCTGAGGATCAGCCGGAGGTGATGCGCAACCTGGAGGAGACGCTGCAAGGGCGGGCCAAAATCTTTGAAATGCGCGTCCGCTGCGCCGACGGCCAAGTGCGCTACTTCTCGGCCAACATCAACCCGATCTTCGAAAAAGGGCAGATCGCCGGTATCGCTGGCATTGCCCGCGATATCACGCAGCGGAAATTGCTTGAGCAAGAGATTGTCGAGCTCAAGAATTTCAACGAGAGCATCATCCAAAGTATGCAGGCCGGGCTGATTACCTTAGACCTGCAGAACCGCATCACCTCTTTCAACCCGGCGGCGGAGGAGATTCTGGGCTACAAGGCCCGAGAAGTCACTGGCCTGCCTTTGGAGGCAGTGCTGCCCAAGGAGGACTGCCAGAAGATCTTGCCGAATGTTGTTGCCCCTGGGCACGCGCTCCTGAACCGCGAGCTCATCATTCCCACCAAAAGTGGCAAGCCGGTCCACATCGGCTTTTCCGTGGCCCCGCGGCTGGATGACAAAAACCAGCGCGTGGGCACTATTATCTCTTTTCGCGACATCTCCGAGATCAAGCGTTTGCAAGCGGAAATGATCAAGATGGACCGGCTGGCCTCGTTGGGCGTCCTGGCCTCCGGCATCGCCCACGAGATCAAGAATCCTCTTGCCGGCATCAAGACCATGGCGCAGTCGCTCCAGGAGGAGACGGACACCGATGACCACCGGCGAGAGTATCTGGAGCGGATCGTGCGCCAAGTGGACCGGCTGGATGGGCTGCTGAGGACGTTTTTCTCCTTTGCCCGTCCGCAACAGCCTGTGCGCAGGAAGCACCGGCTGGAACACATCATTCAGGAAGTCGTTGCGCTGGTGGGGCAGAAGCTGAGGAGTAAGGGCATCGAACTTATCACCTCCTATGCCGAAGACTTGCCCGCGGTCTTTGTAGACTTTGATCAGATTCAGCAGGTCTTTCTTAATCTGTTGCTCAACGCGATAGATGCCATCGAGGAGCGGGGCACAATTCAGATCTCTGCCCGACCGGTGTGGACGACGCTGCGCGCAGTGGACCGCAGGCGTGGGATGCTGCCCACCCTGCTGCAGGAGAGCCTGTTTGTGGAAGTGACGGTGGCCGACACAGGGTGCGGAATCGATTGCGAGCACGTGAGCCGTATTTTCGACCCGTTCTTCACCACCAAGCCGGAAGGGACCGGGCTCGGGCTGTCCATCGTCTACCGCATCATGAGCGACCACGGGGGCGAAATCAGCGTCGAGAGCGAGAAGGGCAAGGGTAGTACCTTTACCCTGCTTATCCCTACGGAGGGTTGATTGCCGATGCGCGCCCACCTGCTCATAGTCGAAGACAACCGGGATATGTGCCAGACCCTGGCCGATGTGATGCGCCGAGAGGGCTACAGTGTGCGCACGGCTTTCTCCGGCGAGGAAGCTATTGAGATCCTGGAAAAGTACCCGGTAGACCTGGTGCTGCTGGACTTGCGGCTGCCAAAGATGGACGGCCTGCAGGTATTGGCCCACATCAAGGAGGTTGACCCGGACGTGTTGGTGATCATGATCACCGCCGTGTCGGACCCGCGACCAGCAGTGGCTGCCATGAAGGCGGGGGCGTACGACTATCTGAACAAGCCCTTCGAATTGGACGAACTGAAGCTGGTGGTGGCCAAGGCCCTGGAGACTATTCGACTCAAGCTCGAAGTGTCTCACCTGAAGGCCCAGCAGCGGCTCCGCTCGCCATTGACCGAGCTTTACGGCGACAGTCCTCAGATGCAGGAGGTCCGGCGCCTCATCGAAATTGTCAGTCAGACACCCAAGACCTCGGTCCTCATCCAGGGGGAAAGCGGCACAGGTAAGGAGTTAGTTGCGGACGCTATCCATCGCAACAGCGTGCGGGCGGACAAGCCGTTGGTGAAGGTCAACTGCGCGGCTATCCCAGAGAACCTCCTGGAAAGCGAGCTCTTCGGCCATGAACGAGGCGCGTTCACGGACGCGAAAACGACTAAGAAGGGAATCTTTGAGCTGGCTCACGGCGGCACCATTTTTCTCGACGAAATATCATCCATGAGCCCGGCTCTGCAGCCCAAGCTGTTGCGGGTGTTGGAGAGCGGCAGCTTCCGCCGGGTGGGGGGCACCACCGACATTGAGGTGGATGTGCGCATCATCGCGGCCACCAATCGCGATCTGGCGCAATGCGTGCGCGAGGGGTCGTTCCGCGAGGACCTCTACTTCCGCCTGAAGGTGATGGTCATCGATTTGCCGCCGCTGCGACAGCACCCGGAGGACATCCTCCCGTTGGCCAAGATCTTCTTGGAAGCTGACAACCGCGAGTTCAACAAGCACATCCGTGGCATCGACAAGGAGGCACAGCGGCTGCTCTTGGAGTATCCTTGGCCTGGCAATGTGCGCGAGCTGAAGAATGTGATCGAGCGCGCCGTCATTCTTTGTCAAGGGGACCTGATCACGCCTGATCTTCTACACTTGGGGCCGCTCCCCTTTGCCCCCAAGGAATTAGCGCCGCCGTCGATTTCTCAGGAGACGCCCGACGCGCTTGATGAGGTGGAGAAACGGCACATCCTGCAAGTGCTGGAAAAGTACGGCGGCAACAAATCCATGGCCGCTCGCGCCCTCAATATCTCCCGCTCCACTTTGCGCGAAAAACTCAAGAGTTACGGCATAGAGTAACTCGCCTGCAGCTCTCCGTGGCGTAGAGTTCTTCCGCTCACCTTTCAGGTAGCACCTCTCCCCTATTGCGTTCGCCCTGTCTCGTTTCCGCCCATTTGGCCCCAGAGTGTGGCCCAGATGGGACAATTTCGGCCACTTCCCGCCTCTCCCCCCCTCTGTGACGAAAAAGCAACGAACACCCCGAGTGTTCGAGCTCCTAAGGTGCGCAAAATTAGCACACTATCGCCTCCCAATTCGGGGCAAAAAGTGCCCCGTCGGGGCTCTCAGTGCCTTTGTGGCACGTTGGTTGCAACAAGAGCCGCGGAAGAAGAAAGGAACAATGGTGAGGCGAGATTCAGTGGATATTCTAGTTGTAGAGGATGAAGCGGATGTTGCAGCGGGCCTGGCAGGTTCTCTGCGGCGGCTGGAAGGCGTGCGATCGGTGAAGATCACGGAGTCAGCAGAGTTGGCCCTGGAGGAGCTCCGTAGACGATCGTACGCACTGGTGCTGTGCGACGTACGGCTGAAAGGAATGGACGGGCTGGAACTCCTATCGCGGGTCCGGCAGGCGCAATCGCCGACCCGGGTGCTAATGATGACTGCTTTCGCGAGCGAGCACATTAGGCTCCACGCGCGGCGACTGGGGGCAGACGGCCTGCTCGAAAAGCCCTTTGATTTGCAGCTGTTGCACCAAGAGGTGAGGCGCGTGCTCCGTACCGCCCGTAGAGAACAACCCTCGGGGGCTCTGCGCCTAGGCGGGGCCTCAGGTCAGACCCGTCATGCATCCTTGGGGTCGTTGGGAGAAAGTGAGGCATAGGCATATGGCAACCGGAGAGAACAGAGTAAAGCATGAGGGGGGAGCGGCTCGGAAGAGGCTTCTCCTCATTGCGGGGATTGTTCTTACCTCTTCCTGCATGGTAGGTTTTTCTGGGCGCATCGTGCGCCCGGTACGGAAGGTGGAAGTAACCATGCCGGCGCAGGTTGCCCAGGCGCGCGCATTGGCGCAGGTGCATGCTAAACACGAAATGAACGTCCAAAAGATCGCCGCGATTGTCCGCCGCTACAATCCCAAGCTGCCACCTGAGAGGGTGCGAGCCATTAGCCGGGAAATCTATGATATGAGCCTTAAGTACGATAATCTTGACCCGGATCTGATCTGCGCGACGATCACCCACGAGAGTGCGCGGACGTGGGACTCCACGGTAGTTTCACCTGCCGGGGCTATGGGCCTGATGCAGATCATGCCGGCAACCGGCGCTTACTTGGCCGAGCTGGAGGGCATTGAGTGGACCACGGCCGAGGAGATTCTTTTCAACCCTATCTACAACATACGCCTCGGGTGTCGATACCTCTCCATGCTCATCGAGGCCTACGAGGTCGATGGAGGCCTTGCCGCATACAACAGCGGGCCGAAGCGGGCGGAGATGTGGCTGGCAAGCAATAGGAACAACAAGATACTGTACCGCGAAACCCGCGGCTACATTCCTGCGGTACTCCGTTTGTACGACCAGTTCAAGAATTCGGAAGGCGTACTCTGAGCCATGACCGGAGATACTCGACACGGCTGCGGCAGCCTATGGGAGACGCTGCCTGAACAAGAGGAAGGAATTTCCTGCTTGACGTTTCTCACCGAGCCGCGCGTGGCGGTGATCGGAGTGGGTGGGTTGGGCTGCCGGTGCGTGTCCCAGCTTGCTGCGGACAATCCTTCCGACGTGGAACTGGTGGCAGCGGACACCGACATGGACGCACTGGCGAACTGTCTGGCGCATCGCAAGGTGTTGTTGGGCGAGCAGGCTGCCGCCGGACAGGGGACGGGAGGGGAGCCACTCATCGGCAAGGCCGCAGCGATGGAGAGCGCGGAAGAGATCCGCAGCATCTGCCAGGGGGTGGAGCAGCTCGTGCTGGTCTGCGGCCTGCAGGGCGGCACAGGCGCTGGGGCGGCGCCGGTGATAGCGGAAGTGGCCAAGGAGCATGGTGCTGTCGTCATAGCCGTGGCGCCCGCCCAGGAGGGGCCTTGCAAGCTGGAACGCCCCGCTCCTGAAACCCCGCACGGTCGGCTGTTGGAGAACGTCCATCTGCTCGTGCTGGTGGAGCCGGTGAGGGCACACGCACCAGGCAACGCAAGGGAGCCTGAGCTGGAGACGGTGCTGGCCGCGTTCGTGCGGGCCCTCCAACCGCGTGCCTGTGAGGAAAGCCCCTTGCTCCGAGCCATCCAAGCGATGCCCAGGGGGTGGGCGCGTGCACTCGTGGCCGAAGCGGGCGCCTCACAAGAGTTCCAGACAGAGCTGGCCAAGACGGTGTGGCCAGAAATGGTAGCAGAGGGCGCTGGAGTAAAGGGCGCCCTCCTGGTGCACCTTGAAGGCTATGGGCAGGACCTGGCGCAGCGTGCGCAGCAGATAGCTGCTGCGGCGCGCGCCCAGCTCCCCGAGGAAGTCCAGCTCACGGTCACCCACCGGCAAGACGGGGACGGAGGCACGCGGTTCTTCGGGATCGCGTGCGCGATGCTTTTGTCCACGACAGAGGAACGGGAGTCCATTACTCCTCAGGCCGAAAATGACGATTCCCCTGTCATCGAAGAGGAACCGCTGTTCGAAGTGCGCGAGCCGGAGTTCGTAACCAAGTACCGCATGCTGTGTTCCACCGAGACGGAGCCACAAACGGCGGACGAACAACCGGACTTTGTGCAAAGGCTGGCCCATGCGGTGGATGCCGTGTTGCGCGATGACGGTCAACCCGCAGTTCGGGAGTTGATTCGTTTGTGTGCAGCCGATGAGGCCCGCGCACTTGAGTCACCCGAGGCCACTCACCTTTTGCGAGCAGTGCATGGAATGGCTTCGCGCATTGTGGAGGAGGGACGCCTCTTTTCCCGCCAAGAAAAGGCGCTCCTCGGTCGCGTACCGCCTGTGGTAGCGGCTGTGTCGCTCAAGCTGGAGACCGCTGTGGAGCCAGCGCAGGAGCTTACCGCTGAAATAGATGCCCTCCTTGAGGAGAAGATCTCCATTGTCCCGCATGTGGACGAGGCGTCGCAGGAGCTTTTTGCGGAAGAGTCTGCGCTGGAACTGTTAGCACTCTAAGCGCCCGCCAAGGTTTACCTCTCTGGCCTGGTGTTCCAGCAAAAACAGGTTGATTATTTGGCAAATATTGCCTATTATTTGCCACCATATGCCGCAGAGGAGCTCACAGAATCAATCTCGTGTATGAGGCCAGTCGTAGAGCTGGACGGCAATTCCCTGACGCTGGAAGCGTTCCAGGAGGTGGCACAGGGGCGAGCCTCGTTGAGCGTTGCCCGCGCGGCACTGGCCGCCATGCGGGTGAGCCGGCGGTGTGTGGAGCAGGCGATTGAACAGCACCGAGTGCTCTACGGTGTCACCACCGGCTTTGGCAAACTTGCCACCGTTACAATCCCTCCCGAGGATATCGATCGGTTGCAGTACAATCTCCTGGTGAGCCATGCCACAGGAACTGGTGATCCGCTGCCGGAGACCACGGTGCGCGGGGTCATGGTGCTCAAGGCGAATAGTCTGGCCAAGGGGCTCTCTGGCTGCCGGCCGCAGGTGGTGGAGGCCCTGGTGGAGCTAGTCAATCGGGGCGTGACACCCGTGATGCCCGAAAAGGGTTCGGTGGGGGCTTCTGGGGACCTCGCACCTCTGGCCCACATGGCGCTGGTGCTAATCGGGGAGGGGGAGGCAGTGTATGACAACGTGCGAATGAGCGGCAAAGAGGCGCTGGCGCGCGCGGGGATCGAGCCCCTTTGCTTGGCGGCCAAGGAAGGGTTGGCCCTCATTAATGGCACGCAAGTGATGACCGCCATTCTGGCCCTGGCTCTGTTGGAGTTTGAGCTCCTGCTCAAGGTGGCGGACATTGCTGCTGCCATCTCCGTTGAAGCGATGCTGGGCACGGCCACTGCGTTTGACCCGCGTATCCACCGTGCGCGGGGCCTGGCCGGGCAGATGGCCTCGGCCCACAATGTGTGGCGCCTGCTGCACAATAGTCCCATCGTGGCCTCCCATCGCCAGTGTCACAAGGTCCAGGATCAGTACAGCCTCCGCTGTGTGCCCCAGGTGCACGGGGCGGCCCGGGAAGCGGCGCAGTTTGTGCGACAGATTGTGAGCGCCGAAATCAATGCGGCAACCGATAACCCGTTGGTCTTTGCGCAGGATGAAACTGTGCTTTCCGGGGGCAACTTTCACGGTCAGCCCATTGCGCTAGCTGCCGATACGCTAGCCATCGCCGCTGCGCAGATTGCCAACATGGCAGAACGACGCACTCACGACTTGCTGGACCCAGCGGCCAGTGGCCTGCCGGCTTTCTTGACGCCTCAGCCCGGCCTCAACTCCGGTCTGATGATTGCCCAGGTCACTTCGGCCAGTTTGGTGTCGGAGAACAAGGTCCTTGCCCACCCAGCCTCGGTGGATTCGATTCCCACGTCCGCAAACCAGGAGAACTTTGTCAGTATGGGCACCTGGGCGGCACGCAAGGCGGCCGAGGTGGTGGAAAACTGCCGCCACGTGTTGGCTATCGAACTCCTCTGTGGGTGCCAGGCCATCGACCTGCGCCGGCCATTGCGCCCAGGTCCAGGCACAGGAGCGGTGCATTCCCTGGTACGCGAACACGTGCCGTTTCTCGCTAAGGATCGCCCCTTGTGTGGCGACATCGAAACCATAAAAGCGCTTATCACCGACGGCAGCGTGGTCAAGGCGGCTGAGCAGGTGGTGGGTGCACTGTGAATTCGCTCGGTAGGGAGAAGGCAATGTCGGAAAAAATCCTTTACGAAGGCCTTACGTTTGATGATGTCCTGTTGATTCCCGCCCACTCCGAGGTGTTGCCGAGGGAGGTGAACACCAAAAGCCGTTTCTCTCGTCACATCGAGATCAACATTCCGCTAGTGAGCGCGGCCATGGACACGGTGACCGAAGCGGAGATGGGCATCGCCATTGCCCGTGAGGGTGGCATCGGCATTATTCACAAGAACATGCCCATTGAAGACCAAGCTGCGGAGGTGGACAAGGTCAAGCGCTACGAAAGCGGCATGATTCTGGATCCTATCACCCTTGCCCCCGACCGCAAGGTTTCTGAGGCCGTGGAGCTCATGCAACGCTTTCGCATCTCCGGTGTTCCTATCGTGGACGGCGGCAAGGTCGTGGGCATTCTCACCAACCGCGACCTCCGGTTCGAAACCGACCTCTCGCAGCCGGTGCACCGGGTGATGACCAAGGGGCGCCTGATTACGGCGCCGCCTGGTACCACCCTGGAGGAGGCGGAGCGTATCCTGCGCAAGCACAAGGTGGAAAAACTCCTGATTGTCGACGAAGAGAATCGTCTCAAGGGGCTGATTACGGTCAAGGATATTTTGGGTCGCAAGCGCTATCCCAATGCGGCCAAGGATGACCACGGCCGTTTGCGGGTGGGTGCAGCAGTGGGCGTGGCCTCAGACACTATGGAGCGCGCCGAAGCGCTGCTGGCCGCCGGGGTGGATGTGCTGGTGGTGGACACGGCCCACGGTCACTCCCAAGGTGTTATCACTACGGTGAAGAAGCTGCGGAAGACGTTTCCACAGGCGGAGATCGTAGCGGGTAATGTGGCCACTGCCGCGGGTGCCCAGGCGCTCATCGAGGCGGGTGTGGATGCGGTCAAGGTGGGCATCGGGCCGGGTTCCATCTGCACCACCCGCGTGGTAGCAGGCGTGGGCGTGCCGCAATTGACGGCCATCATGCAGTGTGCGGCTGTGTGTCAGCGCTACGGTGTGCCCCTCATTGCCGATGGGGGTATCAAGCAGACCGGCGATATTGCCAAGGCTATTGGCGCCGGCGCCGATAGCGTCATGCTCGGTAATCTGTTGGCCGGCACGGAGGAAAGCCCGGGCGAAGTCGTCTTTCTGGAGGGAAGGAGTTACAAGGTCTACCGCGCCATGGGGTCGCTTTCCGCCATGCGCGGCGGGCGCGGCGATCGCTACTTCCAAGAAGGCGTGCGGGACGTCAAGAAGCTCGTTCCGGAGGGAGTAGAAGGACGCGTGCCGTATCGTGGGAAGGTGAGCGACTGCATCTACCAGATGGTGGGCGGATTGCGTGCGGCGATGGGCTACTGCGGCGCACGTACCATCACCGAGCTGAAGGAGCGAGCACGCTTCGTGCGCATTACCAACGCCGGCCTTCGCGAGAGCCACCCCCATGACGTCATCATCACCACCGAGGCTCCGAATTACAACCCGCCCCAAGGGTGAACCCAAAAAGATAACGGGCGCCTCCGACCACGCCGGGGTTAGGGGGGTTACCGGCTATGGCATCGGCGCCCGCTACACGCTCAATTGCCCACTCACGCTAACGCGTTAATCCTCCGCGCCAAGCGCGACTTGGCATTTGCCGCTTTGTTCTTGTGAATGACGCCCCGCAGGGACAACTTGTCAAGTATCGAACACGCCTGCCGGTACGCTTGCTCGGCGGACACTTTGTCCGTTGCCAGGACCACTTTCTTGATGGCCGTGCGCATCATCGAGCGATAATGGCGATTTGCTGCCGCTGCCTTGGCGCTTGTACGAATTCGCTTGAATGCTGAACGGTGATGTGCCATACTCTCTATCTACCGACTCCTTTCGTTTTTGTGTGGCAAATATATAACAATCCCGCAGGAAAATCAAGCGATTAATTTGTGCGAGATAGAACACCGAACACACATCGTATCCCCCTCCGTGGGCTGGTGATCTTTCGCGAAGAGGACTACTCTTTGCTCACTGGTTTCCTCCAATCCCAGGGAGAGAGCGATCCGTTAGGCGAGCGTTATGCGCCAGGGTTGCTCTTGAATCTCCCGCCTGGAAACTCCGTCTTTGCTCCCTGGACTATTACGACATGATCCGCCACATCAAAGCCCCAAGGCAGGGCTCTACCGCCATCGCATGGTACTGTTGGCCAAAGAGCGCGGCAAACCTGCGGCCCGCCACTTCCACGCTGCCCCCGCCACCGTCCGCACGTGGCTGCGGCGCTGGACGGAGGGCTCCTTGGAAGGTCTCCGAGAGCTCCCCCAAGCCCACCACAACCCCAAGACCATCCTCACCCAAAAGCAGAAAGAACAGGTGCTGGTCCTCAAGCGGATGTTCTTCTCATTGGGCGCACGCCGCATCAAGGAGCGCTTCCCGCTTTCCCTCAGCGCCAAAGCCATACGGAGAATCTGGCGGGCAGCCGGTCTGCTCAAGAGCAAACGCAGGAAGTACAAGACCAAGCAGGACCTGGGTGCCGTCAAAGCCCAGTGGCGTCTGTTTGAGCACAGCTCCATGGACACCGAGGACGTAATTGACATCCCCGAGTACAGGCAACACGTGCGTGCCCTCGGTCTGCCCAAGGTGCAGTAGACCGCCCGGGATGTGACCAGTGAGACCAAGTTTATCGCCTGTGCCAAGGAACGAGCCTTGTGCTATGCCGCCCTCTTTACGCTCCTGGCCCTTGCCCGTCTAACCACACGCCAGGGCCGCTTCCACAACTGCCGCCTGCACACCGGCAACGGCTCAGAGTTCATCGGCGCGCGGAACGCCAGAGAGCAAAGCCCCTTCACCACAACGGTGCATTCCTTTGCCGGCGTCACCCACACCACCATCCCGGCGGGGGCCCATACCTGGCAGACCGGCGTGGAAACGGTCCATCGCCTCATCGAGCGTGAGTTTCACAAGAGCCAATTCTTTAGGAGCCGACAGGAGTTCCTGGCTAAAGCAGCCGCTTATGCATGGTGGTTTAGGCTCGCCCGCGAGGACTCCCACAAGGGAAACCGCGCGCCTTGGGAAACAATCCAAAAAAGATCCCCATGCCAGGCCCTAGCTGCCCTTACTCCCTTCTGTTTTCCTGGATTATCTCTTCCCGTCCACCCTCGGTCACAAAAGGGGTTACGATGTTAGTCCGCCTTCCTATCGAATGCAACGCACCTGCAACAACATGCACCACATTGCCAAGGCTTGAGCAACTTCCGCGGCTTGTTTGTTTCATTTACTTTCAGGTCAAATGGGCTCTGCGCTCAGAAACTCTTGTGAACACCTCAGGGGTCTCCAGGACCTCTGAGGTTCGACCTTACTTTAGGAGTAGGATTTTCCTACTCTGAATTTGATCGCCGCATCTTAATATGCAGAAATAAAGCCCTGAAGATGCTGGAGCCCCAGTTTGATCGAGACCGTTCCAAGTGATGCGATAATTGCCGGCAACTTGCCTTTCATCAACTAATGCCGCAATTACCTGTCCTAACGGGTTACATATCGTCAATTTCACGTCTACTGCGGTGGGCAATACATAGCTAATGACGGTTTCCGGATTAAACGGGTTGGGATAATTCTGTGCCAGCGCGAACCGTTGTGGCTGAACGGTGGAGTCTGTCTGGCGCACCGTAACTGGTTGATTGCCGAATGCCTTTATCACCCCGGCCGAGGGGACAAACAGGGTATGCCCGGCGACAATCGGTTGCCGAGCATAACGAACGGAATGATCATAAAACACCACGCCGCCGGTGTTGATGTCAAATCCCCACAATGAGCCATCGCCATTCTCGCCATAAGCGCCAAGCACGCCGTACACGATATCATTCGCAATAGTGGGGAAAAAATTGCCTCTGCCGGAAAAAGTATAATGCCAGCGATACGCACCCGTGGCTTTGTCTAGCACATACAACTCCGCCTTGCTATTGCTGTTATTCCGCTCAAGAGCGAAACAGAGCGCGTCATCGGAGAGAGCTAACACGCTACCGACATGCTCAATAAGCGCATCCGGAAAGGTGTAAGCCCAGAACAGTGTGCCTGTAGTTTTGGTTCGCGCCATTACTTGATTTCCGTGGATTGAGTAGATCAGGTCGGCATCGGCGACCAGCGAGCCATAATCATTGGGAACATGCCAACGGGGGGCACCGGTCTGTTTTTCAAACGCCCACAATTCACCATTGATTACAGCGTACACCTGCTGTCCGTCGACCAGCGGCGTGTAGGATGAATTCGTTGCGACAGCGGCCGGGTAAGACCAAACCGTCCGGCCATGATCCGCCCGCAGGCAATACAGGGAATCATGACACAGGACATAGACAAACGTTTCATCGACGATGGGGTGATGGCGAAATAAGGAGCCAATTTCTTTCAGCCACTTTTGTTCACCCGTCCAGCGATTGAGCGCGTACAACCCGCGCCCCAATTGGCCCCCAATAAAGACGGTGCAATCATTCACGGCTGGCGTACACAAACAGTCGCCGTCGCTGTATGGAATATCGAAATGCCATAATTCGGTTTGTGATTTCACGTCATACGCGATCAGCCGATTGGGAAATCCATCGAGACTGGCGTACAGCGTATTGTCAAAATAGACGGGATAGGCGGCAGTGGCGGAGCCAATGGAAAAGTCAGCGGTATACCCAAACGGCGGATACAGCTGTGTTTCACCAACGGCCCAGGACCATCGCAGTGGCCCGCCATTGACCATCGGCCAGTCAAAATTGGTGACCACCGGCCCCGGCTCTCTGGCGAGCGTGAGATTGCCGAGCGACGTCGCCGCATCCCATAACGCGCCAGCCGGCCATTCGCCGGCGTTGCCGACATGGTAAGGATAAAACGCGCCGGGATCGTCAACCCAGATGAAGGCGCCAATCGTCTCACCCGGCCCGGCCGTCAACGGGCTGGTGGTCAGATCGAGGCTCAGTTCGTACTGCACGTGGCCGCTAGCAGCAGAGAGAACGCCAGCAACGCCCGTAGGTACGCTCGCTGCAGCCATGGTGAACGTTTCGGGATAGTCACCGCCATAACTGGAATAGGCGACCGCGCTGCTGTTGAAGGCGATTGCGCCTTCAGTGACCATGCCGCTAGGGTCCCAGCGATTGTCGTTGTCCTGATCGAAAACGAAGTACAGGATGTTGGCTGGATCGACGATGACATCGTTGGGATCGTCGACGGCCAGGTACAACCTAGTATGGTCGTTTTTCAGGTAGAGAAAAATCGGTTTCGGCGCGTCGGGATTGGCGATGTTGACGGCCCGGGCATCGTTCCATTCCCCGGATGCGATCTGCCCATCGATGGTGACGGCATTGTAGGCCCAGCGGGCGCGGATCGTATGGCCGGCCGCAGACGGCGTGGCCGCCTGTCGCTCGCTGAATTCCCCGCCTGCAACTTCCGCAGTGACTATATAATAGTACGTGGTGCCATTTTCCACATCCGTGTCGATGTAATCCAGCATCAACTTTGGAAATGGCCGCGTGGCTGGAGCGATGACCGCGATTGGCTCGTAGCCGCCGGTGTAAGTCAGGCTTCGTAAAATGCGGTAGGAAACAACCCTCTCATCCGCATACGAATGACTCCACGAAATGGGCACACAGCCATCAAAACCGCTGCCGACTGTAAAATTGAGCGGCATATTCGTCCCGATCCAGCAGCCATAGATGTCCGCATTGCCGCGGCGGTCATCTTCCCAGACAAAAAGCATAATGCCGCGTTCGTCAAAAGCTGGGGCTGCGTTCCGCTGCGAACCGGTAACGTCGTTGATGCGATAGCCAATGTATCGGGGGACGCCACTGGAATCGAAATACCGGCCGTAGATATCCGACGTGCCTTCGTGCGTGCTGTTCCACACCACGAGATACAAGTCCATACGATTAATAGCAACTACGGCTGGATGATAATTCTCTTCGAACAGGTCGCTTTGATTTACCATGAATGGATCGCCGTAAGCCGTGGCGGTGTTGCGATAGGCGCGGCCGTAGACATTATTGTGGCCGCCGCTGACCGCGTAGTGCCAGCAGATCATGAACTCGCCATCATCTTTAAGAGCTACGGCCGGCGCTTCGGCCCAGGTTGCCTGATCGGGGTGCGTGCTGACCTCGAACGCATCATAGTGCCTGGAGCCGTCGCGATTGAAAGTCGCCGCAAAAACATCGTACACCGCTGCAGTCATTGATTCCATCCAGGCGATGACGAAATCGCCGCCGGGATTCATGGCTACCGCTGGTCTTACCTGAAGAACACCATGAAGCGGAGCGACCTGAAAGTTTGTACCAAGCGCGGCGCCGGTAGAGTCGTAGCGCTGGGCATAAATCAAGAATGAGCCGCTGCCGCTGCGGTTATCCGCCCAGCAAACGATAAAATTGCCCACGCTATCCATAGCCACGGCGGGTTCGTTCTGCGACTGGATGGTCGCATCGTCATTGACCTTGAAACTGGCGCCGAGGGCCGTGCCGTTGGCGGCGAAGCGCCGGCCATAGATGTCACTGTTGCCGTTGCGGCTGTCCTGCCAGACGATTACAAATTGTCCCAGCTTATTAACAGCGATATCCGGCGCCCGCTGAGAGCTACTACCGCCATCGTCGTTGGCCAGCTGATTATCCTTCACCGGACGGCCGACGTTGTCAGCGATTTGGAAATAGATGTCTTCGTTGCCATTGCGCTTGTCGCACCAGCAGGCGACAGCGTAGCCACCCGGCGTCATCGCCAGCGCCGGCCGCTCCTGCACCGCCGCACCGGTGTCATCATTGATTCTAAAATCATTGAGCATTGCTTTGGAAGTTTCTGCCCGATCTTTTCTTGTATAAGAATCAGGATTGGAGCGAGCGAAAACAAGATGCGCCTCCAAAAGGCAGACCAATGGAAGAATGGAGATGGTGCTGGTTATCACTTTCATGGTATAGCTCCTCATGGTTATTCCTTGTCCCATAGATAGCCATGCAAAGTCTTACGAAAAGCCGAGGTTAAGGAACGGATCTGGGTCCCGGCAGAACCAAAGGCTGACGTGTCAATGATCTTAGAGGGTAGGAGCATCAGTTTATTTACTTGTGCAAAGTTACCAGCCTGCAACCGAGACAAATACAAGCTACTGGCTACAGGCTGACCTGCTTCGTCTATTCCGTCCCATTTTACTTTGTGATAGCCAGTGGTTTGATAATCTTGTGTCAATGTGACCACCTCTTGCCCTTGGAGATAGAAGATACTGATCTCCACCTCCAAGGCTCGCGGCAATTGGTATTCAACCACGGTTTCGGAATTGAAAGGATTGGGGTAATTCTTCCGCAATGCGAATGGTAATGCTGTTGAGCCGTGACGTTCCTGAACATCAGTGTTGTCCGCCAGTGCTAGATCGCCCAAGGTGGCAGCTGATTCCCAGAGCGCCCCTGCAGGCCAACCGGCGGCATTACCGTATTGATAAGCATAGAAATTGCCGGGAGCAACAATCCAGATGGCAAAACCGATAGTAGCGCCTGGTGCTGCATTTATAGGACTGGTCGTTAAATCAAAGGCGACTTCATATTGCCCATGGTCGAGGTCGTCAGAGCCGCCCTTTTCAATCCCATCGGCTAATACCGGGTTATCTACGCTGATGCTATTGGGATAAGTCCCCCAATAGCCGAGAGAATAATCTGTGGTCTCGCCGATGGTGATTGCTCCTTCTTTGCTGGGACTGGCTTCATCCCAGGTCTTATTATGCTCTTCATCAAATAGAGTCCTCACCATAGTACCGAGATTCAGGTCGTCAGCGTTGGAATCATAAATTGCCAAATAGAGGTGAGCGTCACCATTTTCAACATGAAGGGCGATAGCCGCCGGAGTTAACGCATTAGCGGTATTAGTTCCCGATGCCTCATCCCATTCGCCAGCGGTCATCTGCCCATCCATGGTGGGCAGGGTTCTTGCCCATGATGAGTGAATAACAAATCCCGAGCTTGACGGTGTGGCTCTGGCTTCTTTTGAAAATGGACCCTCCCAACCCAAAGCCACAGTTCGAACCAAATAATAGAAAGTGGCTTCGTTGGTGAGGCTGGTATCAATCCAATCGCGCATAAGTGTGTCGAGAGGCCCACGGTCAGCGACATTTACTGAGGTCAGCAGGGTATAAGGTCCATCAGAAACAATGCTGCGATAGATACTATAAGCCGTAACCCCAGTGGTGGCATAAATACTATCCCAGCTTAGCGGTACGATGCTAAGAAAAGCGCTGCCAGCTGTGAGATTCAGTCGCGTAGCTGGAAAACTGGCAGTCGCATAAATATCTTTATTGTCATTGCGCTCATCCTGCCAGGCAATGATAGCAATACCCCGTTCATCGCGAGCAATACAAGCGTTTTGTTGTCCGCGTGTTGGATCACTAACTCCAAAGTTACTGCCAATAGGATTTCCCGCGCTATCAAAATTCTGACGATAGATGTCCCAATCACCTCCTCGGCTCGTCTCCCAGACAATGCTATGACCATTGTTTGAAGTAGCCGCGATGGCTGGTTGATTATGATATTCAGAAGAGCCAGCAGTACTATTCACCCGGACTACCTCTCGGATCGCTGCGCCGTTCTTATCATATAGTTGTCCATGAATGTTCTGATCTCCCAGATAATTCCAGCAGATCATGGAATCGCCATTGATTTGAAGTACAACAGCCGGATTACTAGTATTGCGATCTTGTGCCGGATGGGTGCTCACCTCAGAATCGCCGCCCAGCTTTGTACCGCTCCTATCAAAGCGCTGCGCATAAACTTCATCCATGGAGCGATCGTCCACCCAACAAATCACAAAATTTCCGTGTTCATTCATGTCAACTGTTGCATCATGATAGCTACCTGAAACTTCAGTTACCATTGAATCTTCAATGTGCTCTCGATTTGCTTGCCGATCGAATGGTTGATGACAAACACCATAGGGGTAGCTATTGTTTTGCCAGCAGACGATAAAGGTACCCTTTCCGTCCATGGCAATTGCTGCAAAATGCTGTCTCGTTTCTCCGGTATCGGCCCAGACCTCAAAACTTGCGCCAATCGCTTGACCATTGGCTTCGAAGCGTTGGGCGTAAATATCGACGTCATCGTAGCCATGACGATAATCTTCCCAGACGATGACAAAATGTTCCCTGACTGTCAACGGCAACATCAGGATGCGTCTGAGATTCGGTACCATCATCAGCATTAACCTTAACATCTCCTTTGACAAGGCGTTAGGACCAATTATCTGGGCGTAAATATCAGAATTGCCATTCCGATGATCCTGCCGGCAGGGGACTGCATACCCATACTTATTCATGGCTATCGCGGGCGGTTCCTGATCTTCAGTGCCCGTATCATCGTCTATTTTTGAGTCATTGATCATCGGCTTAGTTGTTTTTTTCACGATAATGGTTTTGGCTCAGGGAGATACTCACACTGGAACTGAGTAATGTGCCCGGCCTAACGGTGATTTTGTTAACATGAACTGGTTAAACATACCTGCCTCTGAAGCAAAAATTCTCGCTCCCATAAGTTGAACGCTCACAAAAGAGTCTTTTAATCGATTTCTGTAAGAGTTCTGCTTCTGTGTCCATTTTATTTACTTAACCACACTCGGAAGCTTGGCTATGAAAAATGTCCCAAGGATTAGCCTGGCAAGGATCTTAAATCGGCCGAAAACGGATCTGCGGCCTTGGCCAGGTTTCTTTGCTGCTTTTTCTCACTGGATTAATAGCATCTTTTTTACCGTCGAAAATTGACCGGCTGTCAAGCGACACACATAAATGCCCGAGGTCGCTCTTTTGCCCTGTGCATCCAATCCATCCCAGACAACCGTCCTCATGCCCGCCGTTTGAACTTCATCGACCAGCGTCTTGATTTCCTGTCCCTGTAGATTATAGATTTTCAATTGAACCTGGCTGAGGGCTGGAAGCTGAAAGCGAATTGTTGTCTTCGGATTAAATGGATTGGGATAATTCTGCTGTAATACAAATTCAGCCGGTGCAATCGAGGTGGCATTTTCTTTCACCGCCGTCGGTGCGTTAAAGCGGATAATGTAGAGCCCATCGTTGCTATCGGCAAGGTAGATATAGTTATCATCGATTTTAACGTCGTTGACAGCGACACCTGTCTGGTAATAGCCCACCTCCAGCGGATTCAATGGATTCGCTACATCAAAGATTCGCAGTCCGCCTGAAAGATCCGCCAGATAGACGTAATGGCCAGAAAGTGCGATGCCAACTGTGTTGTTGTCGGTTTTCCAGAAAGCCACTTCAGTAGGATTTGCGATATTGGAAATGTCGAGTACCCGGAAACCACCGTTTCTACCATATCCATCAGCGACATAGGCATAATTATCCTTCACGGCGACTTCATGTGTATAGCCCGCTGTATTAAAGAAGCCAACTTCAAAAGGAAGCGCAGGATTGGATATATCGAC
Organism: candidate division KSB1 bacterium; assembly: GCA_034506335.1. Lineage (NCBI taxonomy): Bacteria > Pseudomonadati > Candidatus Zhuqueibacterota bacterium. The sequence continues at coordinate 153,528 of JAPDPR010000002.1, read as the reverse complement.
AATGCGAACGCCCTCCTGCTGATCGGCAATGTAGGCAATGGAATCGCTTACGGTAATATTTTGAGCGTTGCCGTTGGTATCAAAAAAACCAATTTCCGCAGGACTGGCGGGATTAGTGATATCGATGATCCGCATGCCGTTGCTCCAGTCTGCCACATAAGCGTAATCGCCGCTGATGGTGACTCTCTGAGTGTAACCTTGGGTATCAAAAGCGCCGATTTCGAATGGGCTACGCGGATTTGAAACATCGACCACTCGTAATCCGTTGGCATAGTTAGCGATATAAACATAGTCGCCTTTTTTGGCAATACCAAAACAGTAAGAACTCATTTGCAAAGAACCAACATCCATCGGCTTGGTGCGATCGGAAATATCAATGATATATAAGCCATCGCGATAATCAGCCACGTAAGCGTAATCACCGTCCACGACGACGTCAAAAGCCTCGCTGCCCGTGTCGAAATAGCCCATTTCTGATAGGTGTGCCGGATCGGTGACATTCAGTACCCGCAGACCCTGATAATCATTCGCCACATACGCACGTCCATTAGTTACTGCGACGTCATAGGCACGGGCCAAGTTGTTAAAAGAACCGACTTCCGTCAAATTGGCGGGATTGGAAATGTCAATTATCCTCACGCCGCTATCACTATCTGCCACATACGCTAAATTCCCGTTTAGTGCAATGTCAGACGCCCACCAAGTATCGAACGAGCTGATCTGGGATAAGTTGGCAGGATTTTTGATGTTGATGATCTTTAATCCCTCTGTAGCATCGGCAATAAAGGCTAAGGTATCCTTCACAACAACGCCATGGGCATAATTTGTTCTTAGCTGACCAACTTCTAATGGGCTGACAGGATTTGACACATCGATCACCACGAGCCCGGCGGAGCCATCCGCCACGTATACATAATTTCCTTGTACAGCCACATCTCTTGCCAGGGAATGAGTCTCAAATGACGTTACTTCAAGCGGATGGGCAGGGTCGGATATGTCGATGATGCGCAGTCCCAGACCATGATTGGCGACATAAGCATAATCGCCGCTCACCGCGACTTTCCATACGATACCCTCTACTCCTAGAAACCCGATTTCGGTTGCCTGTGAAGGATTTGTCACATCAATTATTCGCAATCCGCCATGCATAGTGGCGATGAGAGCATAGTTGTCTTTGACGACGATGCCTTCAACCGCTGATGGCATAAGTAGGCGTGATAATTCCAGCGGGCTTTGCGGATTGGTGAAATCCACAATCTCCAGATACCCGCCATTTCCGAAATAGGCAATATTGTCCACCACTGCTATGGCTTCGCATGGTCCCTTTGCCCAGCGACCGATGAGGGTGCAATTTTGGCTGCCCTGCGCCCGGACTGGCGCGATAACCATGAGAAGTATGACTATGGTAATGAGGTATCTGTTCATGTTCGGTTCTCCCATAAGGTGCTTGGCTACTGAATGAACAGCATTGTTTTTGACATTGAAAACTGACCCGCCCTCAGCCGATACACATAAATCCCCGAGGCTGCTCTTTTGCCTTGTGCATCAAATCCATCCCAACTCACCGATTTTATTCCCGGCGCTTGAAATTCATCCACCAGTGTCTTGATTTCCTGTCCCCGTAGATTATAGATTTTCAATTGAACCTGGCTGACGACTGGAAGCTGATAGCGAATTGTTGTCTTCGGATTAAACGGATTGGGATAATTCTGATTGAGCCTGAATTCCAATGGGACTTGTTCTTCGAAGTCCACTGAAACGGTGACCGGATTGAATCGCCATGCATGAATGATCAGCCGGCCTTCTAACTCCCGCACAAATTCAGTCACATAAAGCAGCCTGTTTTGTGGGTCACACGTCGCCGAAACAATTTCCTGATCTTTGCCAAAAAAGATATCTCTGGAAAATCGTAACGCCGCGTACGGCTGAGGCTCATAACTATTCATTTGACCTTTGGCTACTTTTGCGAGATCATCGGGGTTATAGAAAATGATCATAGGCTGTTTAACGTGAGCGCGCCAGCCTTTGCCGTCGGGATCTGTTTCCCAAAAGTCAGGATAGGGCACATCGGCGATGACCCAATCATGGCGCATCTGTTCACCGTGGTAACCGTACCAGTTATGCCCCAGCGCCTTATTACCGATGATGACGACCGCCTGTTGTTGTTCTGCCGTCAGCCACAGTGCCTCCCGCCAATCATCGCTGTGCTTATAGCCATCAATGGCGTTGGGGAAAGTATAATCATCCACGCCTTCCACTGAGCCATATTCGAGGAGCGTGGTAATTGGCAAGGCGCTATTGGCTGCCGGCGGAGTCGATCCCACACGGGAAAACGCATACATCGTGGGACCAAGTCCGCTTAACCCCCCCTCGCGGTATCTTCCTGTAATAAGATTTCGGCCCGAGGAATTGGCGTCAGCCCATGATTGCGGCGCAGAAAACAGCCAATCGCTGATCATGGCATCTATCGGCGGTTGAGCAGCATTCCCCACATACCAGGCGCCATACTTCGTGCTTCCTGATAAATTCGCGGCGTCGCAACAACTGATACACACATGTTTTTCGCCGGTGACTGTATAGTAATAGCTCCAGGCGCTATACAGCCGGCTTTCTTCCGGTACATATTCCAATGCGGAGCGCCAGACATCAACAAAGTCCCAGTTGTTCACATTGGACGGTCGGATATTTACCGGCTGGGTGAGGATGGCAGACTGATTGAGCTGCTCAACATTCTTTTGAGGTGAAATGTTCGGAATTGGGATATTGACTTCACCCACCAGCCCGTTCTCCGGCTGATTGAGATTGGAAATGAAAAGTGAACCGGGAAAACCATCAGTCGCGCCACTTTGTCCACCATCGCCATCACGATAGTAAGCAATGGCGTCTCCGCCCCAGCTAAAATCCTCCGGCAAAGCAAATGCTCCGAGATACTCGAAACCAGAAGGACTGATTAAGCTGCCTGCCCCCTGGTAAGGCTGTGTTGTTGCTGTTGCGGTTTTTGATGGCACGCTTTCATTTCCCGTTGCATCCAGCGCAGTTACCGAAAAACTATACTGTCTTGCGGGCTCAAGGAAAACGCAGGTATATTCATTGGAACGGGAGTAGCCTTCGACGGCGCCGTTCATGTAAATCAGGTATTCCACAACTGCCACATTATCTGAAGCCGGATTCCAGCTTAATTGAATTTTGGAATCAGAGACAGCGTTTGCTGCCAGCCCAGTGGGAGCCTCTGGCGCGAGAGTATCTGCATCCGAAAACAGCTCAATCTTATCACACACCAAGAACTGCTTTTGATAGGTGGAAGACCATTCCACGGAGATGTTAATGTTTACCAGCGAATAGGTGGCATCAGTGCTATGAACGCCGGTATCGGTGATATTAAAAACCGTCTTTGCATACGAATGTGGCTGAATCTCCGAATAGGTGTAACGATAATCGCTGAAGCTACGCATGGTGTACCAATTGCCATCCGGTGTGACGACATCAGGCTCATCATCATCGGTAAAACTTATCCGCGCTGTAAAAAAGAATACTTCATCGGAATGATTATACCAGGTGACGACAATCTGCTCCCCCACTGAAAATTTGCGCGGCGTCCCACGAATGCCGCGGTAATCATCATATTCCCCTATCTCCGAATTAACGATCAAGCCGCCATTTCCCATGGAGGTATAGCTGAGGTTGTTGCTTTTCAAGACGGTAGTCCAGCCTGTCAGTCCAAAAGAATTTGTTGCCGCAGAGCTGCCGTACTTAACGAGAAGGATTCTCTGGGCGCTGCTCAGAAGCGGGAAAAAGAAAATGATGGCGATAAATACTGTCGAAAAGACATGTTTTCTCATTCTTGCTCTTCCTTTCAACTTTTTCAAAAATAGGGTAGTTATCCAGGTCGATAAACTTTAGCCTTTCAGGCTGAATGAAATTGGCTTTGCTATTTAGAAAGAATAGGTGTAAGTGAAGCATAGGGGTATAAGGCATAAGGTATAAGGGATAAGGGATAGAGATTGAGGAACATCTCAACTTATCACCTCATCCCCCTATACCCCTATACCCCTATGCTTTATCCTCCAACAACTCACTCCAACAGCACCATCTTCCGCACCGCGCGATAGCTCCCCATCTGAAGCTGGTAAAAATAGATCCCCGAAGCCAATCCCGTCGCATCGAACTGAAATTGATACAAACCTGGCTGAAAATATCCTTTCGCCAATTGCGAAACTCGTTGTCCCAAAAGATCATATACGGTCAACGTCAGATGAGCGGGTTCAGGGACACTGAACCGTACCGTGGTCGCCGGATTGAAGGGGTTGGGATAGGCTGGATAAAGGTAAAACTCGCCGGGCAGTTCTGCGTTTGGTGTGAGTTCAATTCCTGTCGCTTGATCATAAAACAAGGCGCCTATATCGGCTCGAGTGCCATCGGGATCGAGCAACGACAATGGATCGCCTGCATCGATACAGGGCGAGTTAGGAGTAAGATGATAATCGACGGGACTACCACCCACAAGCAGCGGATCAAGATAAAGATCACCCGTACCAGGCTGCGGCGTCCAAGCGGTGCCATAAAATCCGAAATCGGCAGTATTCCCATAGTAGTCATTATATTGAATCATCGGATTTCCGAGTGAATGCGCGGTATTCCGATACATACCGCTTTCGCTATTATGGCTGATGATGTTGTTATAAATTTTCGGTGCAGGATTAATCTGCATGTAAATTCCCGTACGGTTATGAGCGATGGTGTTGTTATAAAGGGTTGCCTGGGAGCCATTGTGTAGATAGATACCCACGCTATTGTTTCTAAGTATGCAATAGCAGATCAACGCATTATCACCATCCGAGAAGATGCCGTTGCCAGGCTGGCTCACACCATTATCGTTATCGGCAATGGTAAAACCCTTGATCACGGCATCCTGTGCTGTTAGGATCAAATCTCTAACACCATTCCGAGAGATGATCGTCTCCATGGGGCCCGATCGGCTCAGTAGAATCACCCCTTTCTTCATTTTGAAAAACTCACGGTAGGTACCTGCCGCTACTGAAATGATATAACCTGAATCGGCGGCAACCATGGCTTCGGTGATGGTGGCATACATTTCTGGCACCAATAGTGTGGTGGCTAGGGGGACTGTTCTGCCCTGCGCCAAAAAACCTGAGGAGGAGGTATGTTGCGAACTCTGGGAGACGCCCACATTCAGTGGCTGTCCAATGACTTCTCTCACCAGATACTGAGTTGATTGGGGGGTACTGCCTCCCGAAGCGATCACATATTTTACAACTCGATAATTGGTGCTGGACTGGCCATACGCTTTTTCTATCGATCCTAATATTACGACGGAGGAGAAAATGAGTAGGCCAATAATCGCTTTTAATTCTATTTTCATCTTTAATTTGTCCTTTATGAGCCCATGACAAGAATCTTCTTTCAGGCCACTAATTTATTGCTTGACCTTTCCGCCAAAACTCTGCTGTGCATTAGCATCATTCAGGATTACCTATTCATGAGTTGATTGACTTGCTGCTGCAATTCTTCGATGGCTCTTTGTTGTTGTTTAATCGCTTCAAGCAGCAACGGTATGAGTTCCGTGTAAGCGATACTCTTTTCATTATTCTCATCCGTTTTGACAATCTCTGGCAATACCTGCTCCACTTCCTGGGCAATAAAACCGTAATGCAGGCCAGCAAAGAATTCTCGATTGGGATAAGACTCTGAATTCCACTCGAAAGATACTCCCCTAAGCTGCATCAAGTTTGGTAGCGGGTTTTTGACGGTGGCAATATTTTTTTTCAATTTGATATCCGAGCTGAGCCAGGAGCCAGTCGCATAAGCGTTTCCATCGACTCGTAGGGCATACGTGGTACTGTAACCACCAAAATTAATGCCCACATGACCACCAGTAGTTATGTGGTTGCCAGCCCTGATATCAGCGGTGATATAGGCGTCGCCATTGACCTGCAGAGGGTAAATGGTGCTATAGCCACCATTCATATTGATCCCTGCATGCTTCCAGACGCAGAGATTATTGCCAATATAGGCATTTTCATCGCTGATCAGATTATCGGTAGCCACAATATCACCGCTGCCGTAACTCATGCTTGGTGTGCCTGCCCGAATATAACCACCATTGGCCTGGACATTAGATACGGCGATCAAATCACTATTGGACTGGATGGTACCCACCACATTTAGCGTGTTATGACATGTCACACTTCCTGGAATATTAATCGCTCCCGAACTGCTCACCTGAATACCTTCATTGTCGCCGTCGCTGGAAAGCCAGTAATTTCCCAATCGGATATTTTGTGTTGCAGTATGGTTGCCCAGGTTATCGCCAGTACCACCGCCAGTTGCAGCTATAGTAATTCTTTTATTGGCATCGTCGGGCGTTATTGTAATATTGCTACCCGCCACCAGATCGATATTGCCGCCATCGTTCGATACTCCATCAACGCTGCTGACAATATTGGGTGAAATTTTATCGGCAGTGATGGCATTGGCTTGAATCATGGCGGTGGCGATGCTGCTGGCTTGCCCTTCGTTGACATAGCGATTATCAGCAAAAGTTGTGTTCAGCGCAACCGCATCGGCGGATACGGTAATGCCATCGCCAGCGCCCACGTGGAGCGTTACGTCGGCCGTGGTACCGCCACCTGTCAAGCCATTGCCTGCATAAACTGCTGAAATATCGCCGCCGCCGGGTCCGCCCGACGCCGAAATGGTAATCTGATTGGAACCAGGATTGGCTGTAATCGAAACATTCGAGCCTTCCGCCAGATCGATATTGCCGCTGCTATTGGGGGCAACATTTTGCAGACTTCTCACAAAGGCGCCGGCCGCATGTCCGCCGATGTTATCCGCACTATTAGCTCGCATGGCATAGGGCACAGTGACCAACCGCTTGCGCGGCGTCATAGCAGGGTCGCTGCCGACTTTTAATTCAAGATAGGTTTCGGTTCGATCAAAAACTGTATAAGGGATCGGCGTGACCGAGCCCAGAAGAACACTAAAGAGGCCATTGGCAACTGTTACGTTTTGGGTTTCCGACCATAAGGCAGTTCCACCTGTTTCGGCAGCATAGATGCTGAACTGAATCGAGCGAGCGCCATCAATCATTTCGCCATCGGGATTGGTCAGAATCGCCTGATAGTTGATCAACTGTGGCACCTGTGCCTGAGTAGTCAACAGTGGCGCCAAAACGAGCAAACTGAAGAAGAACGACTTTTTCGACACGATAATCTCCTTCCCAATCTGAGTCGAAGGCCTTCTTATATGAGTACTAGCTCTACTTGGTCATACCAGAAGATGATGAGTCATTCCGAACATATCCGTCAATTGGCGGGGAAGTGAAGGGTTCATATTTCATTGATGACTTCAGAATCAACAGATTTCTCGCCCCGCTCGAAATGACGCGCAAAGGTGTACTTGAGTAACCTTACAAAATAGTATTAGGAAATGAGCTCAAAATATTGAAAAAAACTTTTTCTCTTGCATTAAAAATCAAGAATCGCTAAATTCTTGTTATGGATGATAACCGACAAATGGATCTTATCGAGGCTATTCAGGCTGGAAGTCTGCAGGCTGAAAGTGAACTCCTATTGCATTTTAGGCAGAGAATAATCCACAAGGTCCGTTTTAGCTTGGGCCTGAGTAATAAGGACTGGGAGGATGTCGTCAGCGAGGTCCAATTGGCACTGCTGAGCAGCCTGCGGCACGGACGTTTTGATGTGAGCAAAGGCGTCCCGCTAGGATCGTACGTCTATGCCATCACTATGAACAAAATTCGAGATTATTTCAAGCAACATAAGAAAGAACAAACGGTCATTGCTGACCCCGGCTCCGAAAATGACATGGTCGTCGAAGAAGAGGATTCACTTGAGCACCAGGAATTGAAAACATTCTTGAGAGGTGGCCTGGCAAGACTCAAACTCAAATATAGAGAGGTCCTCTATTTGAGATATTTCAAGGAATATTCGATCACTCAGATCAGCCAAGAGATTAAGCTGCCGCCGAGGCGAGTCAGCGAGCGAATTCATTATGCCCTGAAGCTGTTGAGGGAGCAGTGTAAAAAGGAGGATTTTTTTTCAATATTCGAGTGGTTTCTGTTAATCTGTATTCAGTGGATTGCATAATTGGGGGATAAGTGGATGGGTGAAAATGCATACTATGGCGTATAGAGGTATAAGGCTACACGGGTATTGTAGGAAGGACGACGTTCGTTTTGGGCAAAAGGTGAGTTTTGATGAAATGTGAGATCGAAAATCGGGACCAGTTGATCGATTATTATTTGGCGGGAGAGCTTTCGCCTGCGGAGCGGGAAAAATTCGAAGAGCATTGTTTTAACTGTGATGTCTGTTTTCAAGAGCTGCGGTTCCGTGGGCTGTGTGTTGCATTGATAAGAAAGGAAGGGGCCGGCCTTTTTGCCGATTATCTAGCAAGACAAAGAGCTGAAAAGGGAATCGCTTATTTATTCAAGAAAATGAATGAGAGGCTTTTGGTCCAGCAGGGTAGACGATGGATTTATGCGACAGCCACAGTGGGGATAATCTTCTTGGTTGTGCTTTTTAGCTACAAAAAGTTATTTGTGCAAGCAGAGCAGCAATCGCAAATTGTCATTGGAGATAATACTGCAATTATTGAACAAGAAAGTAATACCGCTCAAACCAGTGAGCCAGCAGTACTCGCGAAACGTGCAGAACCCAAGACAGAGATGAGCCAGGCTTATGCGATGAATTTCCGGCCGTTGCCCTATCTCGAAGCCATGATCGACGATGTCACTCGCTCGTTTTCGCTCACCGTACTCTCTCCGAGAATCAATGAGAAGCTAAGTGGTAATATTCTTTTTCGTTGGGCAGGTGATAGCGCCAATGTCGCTTCTCTAAAGATCCTCAATAATCGAGGGGCTGAAATCTTTGCCACTGAACCAGAGCAGAATCAATTCATATTCAAAGAGAGATTAGCGCCAGGACTATATTATTGGAAGCTGGAGAGTAAAGAGGAGGTGGTGTATGTGGGGAAGTTCTTGGTAGAATAGGGGTATAGGGTATTAAAATTATGGAGGCAGAAGGTGCTTGGAAAGGATGATGGCTGAATATCATCATGATTCACAGGAAAGTAGTCCATTAAGCGCAAATCAACCGCCTGCATTTTATAACGTCGAGAGACTTCACAACGCTGGAAGCCTGGAAGAAAGCCAGAGAAGTAAAGTTGATTTTCTAAAAAGATTTTACCTCGGTTGCCCAAGGGTGAAAAACTAGATACTCGGATTAGAAAAGCGTCAAGCAGCTCGACGGCCAACATCACTGAAGGCTATCGTCGCTTCCATTACCAAGAAGGTATTCAATTCTATCGAATCGCCAGAGGCTCACTTCATGAGCTAAGAGATCATTTAATCAGTTGCCAAGAGCTTCAATATGTCTCCAGGGATTTCGTAGATGGAACCCTGGATTCACCAGAATATGCCAACGTAACTCTCAATGGCTATAGCAATTCTGTTAGGAAGCGGAAAAGGGAGCAGTGCCACCGAGATATAAGAGGTATAGGGGGTACATGTGTGATTTTCTGTAGCTTGTCAATTTGTTCCAGTCCTTCATTCCTCTATCCCCTAATGTTCTAATGGCCTTATATCCTTACCTTCTGCCCCCTCTCTACCCCCCAATCAGTACAAATCCTCCCCACGTCTTCGGCAATGCTGTGGCTGAATTCCTGATCAGATTGATTTTCGCCTCCCGAATTGCGGCCGCATAACTCTTTCCGTTGAGAATATTCGCATAAAAGTCGACCATCATCTGACTGGTGTATCTATCGGATACTTTCCACAAAGAAACGAGGATATTAGATACACCCGAGTACAGGAAGCCCCTGGTCAACGCCATCATCCCTTCGCCCGGCACCAGCTTGCCGAGTCCACTCTCGCAGCTGCCCAAGACAAGCAGGTCGGCTTGGAGATTGAGATTATAAGCTTCTCCCGCATACAAGATGCCATCGTCGCTGAAAGCTGTATCCTGAGGCTGGGAGAAGACAATGCCTGACAGTTGTGGTCGCTCCTCGTTGATGATGCCATGCGTGGCAATATGCACGATTTGGTACTTGTTGCTCTCGAGCTTGAAGTTCTCTTCAGAGGCATCCGCATGAAAATAGCCGATAGCTCTTTTTCCGCTTGCTTCAAATCCTTTGATGATCCTGATCACCTCTTGTTCAGAATGGGGTAATTCGTGAATCCGGTTTTCATCTAGGTGGATCGTCCGAGCATCGGCGTCTGGCTCAGCGGTAGCGAGCGTGAACACAGGAAGATTGCTGGCGAGAATATATCCGTTGCGTTTGGCTTTATTGAAAACAGGCGCAAAACCGATGAAAGCGCCAGGCAAACACCGCTCGTGTTCCTCAGTTGCTTTTTTCAGCGTATTCAAGTACAGTCTCGCCGAATAGTGATAAGAAATTTCAAACCTTTTGATCAGATAATCGAATCGAGTTAAGTCGGCTTCGCTATCAGGCTCGCTGGCGAGCAATGTCTCAAATGGAATCCTATACAGGATGCCATCAGGAATAACGATCAACCTCTTCTGGGAAATCAGAAGCTGCTCAATGGGCTGAACAAGGCGAAGATAAATCTGCTGACTCGATACCACAAAATTGGCTATATCCGCCTTCTTGATGGAACGAACCAACAACTCGACAGCGCTAGCAAAGTTTCCTTCTTGAGCCACAGATACAACGTCGAAGTTATCTTTGGTGATGACAAAAATATGGATCATTTCCTCCCCGGTCAGGTATTCGATCAAAGCGGCATCAGGAGGCAAAGCCACTTGAAGATCAGCGATGGAGATTGATGGTGTCTGATATTTCAGTTGATAATATTGGGGATAGTTGGTCTCTAACTGTTCGACTAATTGCTGAGCTGCCGAATTGAGCCGAAACAGCCTCGATTGAAACTCTTTAATCATCACACTATCCTGATCCGTTTTTTTCTGTAGCTCCTTTTGCAATTGTGCGTCGTAGCAAGCCAGGTCGATTTTCAACTGCCGTTCCTGCTCTAACAAGCTATCAGGGAGGTCAGCGAATCGTTTAGCTCTGGCATCCTGTAGGGCTGCCAGCAAGACCATAGCCTTCGCCTTTTCGGCCAACAAAAACGCAGCCTCTCGATAATCCCGATTCTGCGTGCGGTCAAAAAGCTGCAATGCTGTTCCAATAGCGGCAGCGAAAATTTTCGATGTTTTTTCCTGTAAAAATATTTTTGATCCCTCGGACTGATAACGATGGCACACCCTGTCGATTAGATCTGAGGTGAGTTGATACGTCTGAAAAGCCACCTCCAGGTCTTTCAGATCTGAGGACACTTCCGAATAATATCGTTGCAAGGCATCTGCTTTTAGCTCTAAGGCGATGATGGTTTGCTCCTCCAGTCTTAGGTCTGGTAGCGGCGGATTGCTGTAGATATTGGTATCGCTGAAATTGGGTGTGACGGCGATAATCGCCTGCTGGCTGTGCCTCAGCGCTTGCTGGAAATATTCTTTCTTCAAGTATAACTCACCGAAAAGTTGATGCAAGTCTGCCACCTGCGAATGTTTTGCGCCACACAATTCTTGTTGAATGGCCAACGACTTGTGATAATTGTGGATCGCTTTTTCATCATCACCTTTGAGATGATAAGCCACTCCCAAATTACGATAGCAGTTTGATGCAAAATCATGTTTTTCTGGCAGAGACCTGAGATGGATGGCCAGGGCTTTCTGATGATATTCAATCGCCTGATCATAATGTCCCAGTTCACGATAAATGACGCCCAAATTACCATAACCGACCGCCCGCTTCGGATGGTTTTCACCAACGGTCTGCGCCGTGACCGCTACCGATTTACTAAAGAATTCCAGTGCCCGTGGATAGTCCCCTTTCTTTTGGTAGGTGACTCCCAAATCGTTGTAGTTGCTGGCCACCTGAGGATGTTTCTCACCAAATACGTCGACGCAGATGGATAATGATTTCTGCAAGTATTCCAACGCCCGATCATAGTCGCCAATCATGCCATAAATTGTCCCGATCCGATTGTAATCCATGGCCACATCAGGACTGCGTTCCCCCGAGAGCTGGAGGTCGATGGCCAGCGATTTATGAAAGAAATCCAGCGCACGATCATAGTCTGCCATTTTGCGATAGACTACTCCCATATTGTGATAGGCGCAGGCCACTTGAACATGCTTTTCACCAAAATGTCGACGAAAAATGGCAATGGCACTTTGGAAATAATCAAGCGCCTTGCGATAATCACCTTTGCTGCCATAGATCGTTGCCAGGTGGTTGTAGCTGTCGGCAGTTTGAGGATGCTCGCTGCCGAATAGTGCCAATGTTTTGGCCAACGCCAGGTCATAGTAATCGAGCGCACGCGCGTAATCAGCCTTCGAATAATATACCATGCCCAACATGTTATAGACCTGGATAACCGCTTCATGATTTTCGCCCAAATGTTCCAATCCAATCGCCAAAGCTTCCTGCAAACGCTCCAGCGAGCGTCGATAATCAGCCTGCTTATAGAAACTTAGGGCAATATCCATCAGGGCGTCCACATAATTCTTCCATAAGCGAGGTGTCGAAAAATGCTGGCTGATCGGTCCATAAATGGCGAGCGCCTTTTCATGATAAAAGCCGGAGCTATCGAACTGTGCCTTTTGGGCAAAGGTTTTGGCTTTTTGGGTGTATTGGCAGGCGATGGCCGTGTCCGCCAGAGTGGCCACGGCATCGATCTGGGAAAAGCATGGAGCAGCAAGAAACGATAGAATGATGATCAAATACAAAGGTGTCACTGCGGACTCCTCAGTCATCGGATATGTCCTCACTCTTTGTCATAAACATAAAAATAATATTCACAAATGCAAATGAAATTTCGATATTCCCTGTAGCGAAAGGATTCAATCTTCCAATAAAATCGTAATATTACTATGTCAAGAGAACATCTTTGACAGATCAGGAGCCAATTGTTTCATGCTGGCCAGAAAAATTTCGCTTCACAGTCGAGAACCAGAATTGCTAACTCCGAAACACGTAAAGTGCAAGCTTCAGTTCGAACAAGCCTTCGTCTTCTTTATGCGCCGGTGTATCCAGCGACTAAATGCCGTGACAGTTATTTCCATCATAAAGTTGAATTGGCGACGTCGAATATAGCCCAGCAATCCCGCCAGTGCTTGCCAAAACATGTATCCTACAAAAGCGTAAATTGCAGCTCAGAAAAGTGTACTGATAACATTTAGCATGAGAGAGGGGTGGATTTCTGTCTGACTGGTCCCGATGGCAAATTCAGCAATCCTCCGCATGGCGCATTAGAATGGGGAGCCCAAAACCAAATAGTCTTGACACGCATGCGAACAGAAAGAAGATGGTATGATCCGTTAGAGTCGTTCCTAGGAAAGCAATCAATATGACCAAATACCAATGTGAATGGCCCTGGGCGGCAGGCACGGAAACCGGCGAACACGACGACGGTTTCTCCTTCGACTATCCTTCCGGCGAAAAGTGCAAGATAACCATAGTTTTCGATGAACAGTTCAGGTGGCATTCGGTGGTTCCAATGGGTTCGAATGCTGGTTGCCCGATTGGGACCAGCCGGGATTATTAACAGGCTCCTTGTGAGAATTTGTGCGGGGTCTCGCTGAGATAAATACTTGAAAGGCATGAGAGATGTTTGCAACTTTCGGTGTTGGAGAGTGGGCCAAGGTAGGGAGAGGTCTCCCACATGCCTACTGCAAAGGTAGTAGAATGGACGGTGGAAACTTAGAAGCATCGCCTGGTGAGTCGGAGGGGGAGTGGCGGCCTGATTGTCCGTTTGCCGGTGATTGTTGGCCGGTGCCGCGAATGTTCCCGGTGCAGGATCGACTGCATGAGCGCACCTGGAAGCTCGTGCCCGTGTGGAGTATTCCGGTGTTGATCTGCTATTAACCGGTGCGGGTCAAGTATCCCCGCTTCCGGGTCACGATGGCGCGTATCCGGCGGAGCAACGGGAAAAGCTTGCTGAGTCAGGCGCTGCTTGTGGCGTTGGCCCAGTGGTCCCCTCTGTCGCCCATGCAGACCGTGACACGGCTGTTCCGGGTGTCTTGGCAGGCGCCCAATGCGGTAGTGAAGCGGGTAGCAAGTTGTGGCCTTCAGTGCCGAAGCAAAACCGGTGTGATGATGGCATGTATCGACGAGATAAGCCGCAGGCGGGGGCACATCGACCGCACGCAGGTCTATGACTTGGGGAAGGTGCTTTTGGCCAGTGTGCCAGGCAGAGACGGCCTGCACTGCGGGAGTTTTCCCTGGGGTGCGGTGGGGATAGCCTCCTGCAAACCGAGGCGGTATGTCGCGGCGCCGCACTTGCTGGGTAGCGGGGCGCGGAAGCCTCTTCACGGTCATCTCACCCTCCGCAATTCGGGAAGGGAGCGGGGCTGCTCTATGTGGATCCACTACATAGAGGTAATCAAGGAGTATGTGCTCCGGGCGCTGGTGGTCTTTGGCCGGTTTCCTCCCGGGCGTCAGCTGCTGCCGGCCGTCGATCAGGTCAGACGCCCGGAGCCCCACCGGGTGCGCCGCCTCAACCCAGAGCCGCTGAAAGGCACCCGCTCCCTGGGGCTGAAGAGCCCCTGGAATCTGAGACCCCAGGAGCGGCAACGATTGGACTACCTGGAGAGGTTGAATCGGGGCATCTTCCGCGCCTATCTGCTCAGGGAGCACTTCCGTGAGCGGTGGCAGCGGGCGACTGAACAGGAGGCCGAGCGCTTGTTAAGCTATTGGCTCGAATGGGCTTTCAATTACGGACTTGGACCCGTGGGACAGTTCGCCTCTCTGCTTTCCAGGCATGGCGACGGGGTTCTGGGATACATGGAGCTGCCCGTTGACAATCATGTCGTAGGAGCCATGAACGGCAGTGCCAAGGCGATAAGCATGAGGGCACGAGGCTACCGCTGGCGGGGGGGTCTTCTCCACCGTGCTGCTTCTCTTTCTCGGTATCCTCGCAAGGCAGCCTCTCGTGCACGAATTCGCGTTAGGAGCCCTTTAGTTGGTGGTTGACTCGGGTTTTAGTTCTTCCTACCTCACCGCCGCCATCTTTTTCACCGCTTGAAAAGCCCCGATCTGGATTTGATAAAAATGAATACTGGACGCCAACTTGCCGGGATCGAAGCGGAGAGTTAAGCAGCATAACCGGTGCATGATAACAGTTGGCAGATTCTTGTTCGATCGTTAACCAGCGCAATCGACCATATAGCAGCAAAGCTGGTGCATGCGGTCGACCAAAGGGGGTGACTCATCGGCTTCACTCCGAGTTTCATAACAGCGGGAGATAACCACGCCGTGGCCGTTTGCAGAATCGCTCTAATGACAGCTATGCAAGATACTATTTTTAGCCTTAGGCGCGGCGGCCCTGGCCTTCGGCAGAGTCGGCCTAACCGCGTTAAGCAGCCGAACAGGAACGGATATCATCCCTGGGGTGGTCGCATCAACGCTTTATCGGTCACCCTTGGAGGGGTCAACCGTTCTTCCTGCAGTGCGGTCCGATTATCGCAACAGCACCAGTTTCCTCCTCTCAACCCAATTGCCCATGCTCAATCGGTAAAAACAAGTACCGCTGGGAACATTTGCTGCATGCCAAGACACCTCATAGTTGCCGGATTGTAGCGCACCTTTTATCAGCCTCGCAACCTCTTCGCCCTTGCTGTTGACAATCTTCGGAGACACAACTCCCACCTGCGGCAGAGAAAAGCGGATGGTCGTGCCGGCATTGAAGGGGTTGGGGTCGTTTTGGCAAAGAGCGAAACGGGCAGGCGGCTCGGTTTGCAGCCTTTCCACAGAGGCGATCATCTCCGATAAAGGTCTTTTCCATACCCAGTTATCATCCCAAGTCCCGGCAAAGAGAAGGGCGCCCGAGACGGCAAGGGTTTGGACAGAAGTATTGGTCAAACCGTTATTGCCCTCGGCCCAGCCCGCCCCGTGGTCGGTGGAAAGGAAGACCCCAGCCAAAGTTCCGGTGGAGAGCTTTTCTCCAGAAACCGTAGAACAAGATACTACACCGCCAAAGGGCGCATTGGTACGTGCCGAATGAGCCTGCAAGGCGACTTTTCCAGAAAAGCGACAACCAAAAGAAAGTACGTTCCCTAAATAAGCACAATTGGCTTCAGCGATTTTAGAGGACACCCCCTTGCCGTTTGTGTTTCGTTGATATCTTGAATTGTCTCCTTTCCTTACTTTGGAGAAATCATTTTCCGCACCGCATGAGACCCCCCATTTGGATACGGCAGAAATAAATCCCCGAAGGCAAATGACGGGCATCGAAACGAACCGTATAGACGCCGGGCTGGTGCATTTGATCCACCAAGAGCGCTACCATCTTGCCACGTACATCCACGACCTCCAGAGTCACTCGCCAAGCCTTCTCGACGCGATAGCCAATGACCGTCTCTGCATTGAAGGGATTGGGGTAGTTCTGTTCAAGAACGAAGTGCTTCGGTGCTGCCTCTGAAAATTCTTCGACCGATGTGACCATCTCGCTCAACGGCCGTCGCCACACGCCCCAGCCTCTGGTTCCGGCGAAGACCTGATCGTGGAAAACAGCAAGCGCATAGACCTCTCCTCCAGCCCTCAATCCTGCTCCCATATCCGTCCAGGTTTCTCCGCTATCAGTGGAAAGAGACACATTGCCGGGCTTAGAGGTGCCGACAAAAAGATTCTGGCCGCTGACTGCAAGCGCTCTTACATTCGCATTTGTCAAACCCATATTGATTGGCTCCCAGGTATTGCCATTGTCCGTGGAACGAAATAGACCGCCCCAGGTGCCGGCAAAAAGATGTGTGCCACAGACAACGAGAGCATTAACATACATATCCGTCAAGCCGGTGTTGGCTTCGGTCCAGCTGGCGCCATTGTCCGTGGAACGAAACACCCCGCCGCCGTCGGTCCCGGCAAAAAGAAGCGTGTCGCTGACAGCAAGCGCATAAACTCGTTTGTTCGTCAAACCAGTGTTTACTTCTGTCCAGCTTGTATCGTTGTCCGAGGAACAGAATACACCGCCTCTCCAAGTGCCGGCAAAAACAAGCGGCCCCTTTAGGGCAAACGCATCGACATCCATGTTTGTTAAACCCTGATTGACTTCACTCCAGCTTTCACCGTAATCCGGGGAAACACACACGCCGTTGCCATAGGTCCCAGCAAAGAGCATCGGCCCATTGGCGGCAAAGGCCCGAACATGCGTACCGATCATGCCGGTATTGACCGCGTTCCAAGTTGCGCCATTGTCTGTGGAAAGAAATACGCCACCATAGGTCCCGGCAAAGAGATTTTGACTGCTCACGGCAAAATCACGAGCAACAGGGTTTGTCAAACCGGCACTCACCTCAGTCCAATTGGCGCCATAATCCGTAGAACGAAAGACTCCTCTCTCGTTAGTACCGACAAAAAGGTCCGTACCCCAAACACAGAAAGGAGATGTATTAAGCGATGTCAAGCCGTTATTGACCGCAGTCCAATGGTCCCCATGATCCGTGGAACGAAAGACTCCGTTATACGTGGCGGCAAAAAGATGGGTGCCGATAGCTGCAAAACCGGAAACAAATGCACTCCCAAAACCCTGCTTGACCTGGGTCCAGCTCTGGCCCTTGTCCGCGGATCGAAACACGCAGGCTCCAATTGTGCCAGCATAGAGGTACTGGTCGTCTGTACCCAAAGCATAGACCCGTAGGCTCGTCAAACCGTTGTTGACCTCGGTCCAGCTTGCGCCATTGTCCGTGGAGCGAAAAAACCCCGCCACCGTCGGTTCCGGCAAAGAGATCTGTCCCGCTAAATACAAGTGCGTAAATATTCTTGTTTGTCAATCCGTTGTTAACCGCACTCCAGTTAGCACCATTGTCTGCAGAATAAAACACACCGCCTCCAACAGTCGCGGCAAAAAGATTGTTCCCGTTCACCACCATGTCATAAACATACAGAGATGTCAGGCCGTCGTTCACCTGGGTCCAGCTCGCGCCGTTGTCTGCAGAACGAAATACGCCGGACATATAGGTTCCGGCAAGAAGAAAGCTGTCGGCAACCGCAAGACAGGATACCCGAGCGCCGTACGGGCCATTGGTCTGCACCCATTGGGCCTGCAAAAGGGTTTGAGCCCACAAAAGCGACAGGCACAAAACAATCCTCCCCCTGAATGCGCACAATTGCTTTTGCGATTTCATGGGACACCCCCAAAAAGTTTGGTTTTTTGATCGCCTTATCCTACTCTACTTCACTACTACCATCTTTTTCACCGCGTTAAAAGCCGCCATCTGAATCTGGTAAAAATAAATACCGGACGCCAGCTCGCGGGCATCGAAGCGGACTGTGTAGAGGCCAGGCTGTTGCATCTGGTCCACCAAAAGCGCTACCGCCTTGCCCCGCACGTCCACGATCTTCAAGATCACCCGGCACCTCTCCTTGACCTCGTAGGCGATGGTTGTGACCGGATTGAAGGGGTTGGGATAGTTTTGCCGCAACTCAAACTCTTGCGGCGCCATTGCGCTCTCTGAACATACCTCCGTAGCGCCGACATGCACCGCCGCGCTGGCACTTGCGCCGGAGAGCTTATCCGTGCAGGTGACGGAAAAATCCCCCGCTTGAGTGGCGGTATAGAGCCCGGTGGAGTCAATGGTGCCACCCGTGGCCGACCACTCCGGCTCAAAGTACAGTGTATCCCCGTCGGCATTCATCCCCACCGCTGTGAACTGCTGCTGTTGGCCGACCACCAAGTTCACCTGATCGGGCTTTACCACTACCTGCGACACCGTCCATGGTTCAGAAGACCGGCTCAAGCAGGAGATGGCGGCCGAGGCTTTTGCGACGACCAGACGGCCGATGGTGACCGTCACTTTCACCGTATCCGCCGTGCCGCGGGATGTTCCCGGAGGGATGGCAAAAGGGATGGCAATCGCAACCGATGCAAAAGGCGCCAATTGGGTGGTGCTGTCATTCAAAGCCGGCGCCCAGCCCAAATTGGAGCTGACTGTATAGGCAAGTCGAACGGCGGTCATACTTTGGTTCTGGAGATAAAGCTGCAGCGTATCGCGGGTTCCGGCGTAGCCGAAGGATGGTGCAAGCGTTGCGGATGCCTGCAGAAGAGTGGCGTCTGCAGGGAAAACCGATACCGGCCCGCCGAATACAGATTGCAGCCTCCACTGTTCGGAGGGAATGACATGGTTACTGAATATCCGCTTAATGTAGCCGCCGGCGATGGCGTTAAAGTAGGTCGTCTGGGTAAAGTCGATCGTCCCGTCCACAGTGGTATAAAAATCCACGCCGGTCATGAGGCCGATGCCGACGCCGTTCTGGATTTTCACAATGATCTGCCGACCATAGACGCGCAGCGTGTCGGCAGTGATCATGCCGTCGACCCGTTCGATGAGTACCGTATCAGCGCGGAGAGTTACGCTGTTAAAGTTGTGCGCCAAGGATGCTTTGCCGAGTCCGGACTGGTTGCCCATGCTGCCGTTGTTGGTTACCTTTTGCCCTTGAATTTTAAGCCGTCCGTTTTGCAAAGTACCAAGTCCTGGGAAAAGCCCTCCCTTGTTAAGAAATTGGTCGGCAGCAATAACAATATCTCCCGCGTAATACAGCCCATCCGTGGGCGTATTGCCGGTTGTTATTCTGCAATCAGGGCCGATTTCAAAGTTTGCTGCTCGGATGCGGACTCCGGTTGTTAAGTAGGACGATTCGGAATAGAAAAGTGACAGGATGCTGCTTCCGTTATGCATCTTGAAAAGATCAGTGTTGACCCCCAACATTCCCACTCTCAAAAATCCCCCTTCCATATTGAATTCATGCCCCCTGAAAACAAACCAATCGATATCCTTTACACTGCCACCCACATTGTTGAAAACGACTTCTTCCGGACTAAGTTCAGGAATAAAGCAAGGCCCGATCGTAAGATTGGCTTCTTTTGTAGTTCCCTGTATAGTCCCTTCATTCTGCACCGTCACCTTGCTCACCAAAACTCCAACGCCATCAATGCGCAGAGTTTTGCCTGTGAGAACTTCTGCGCCCTTGCTCACTTTGAATTCTGTGGTAAAAAAGCTGCCGCCCTGAAGAGCGTGCAATTCTCCTTGAACGGTGATTGTCCACGATATAGCCGCTCCGGAAAATAAACACCGCTTTCCTTCAGGAATGACAACATGATCGTTGACGCCGGGAACACGATTGGTGCTCCAATTGGCCGGATTGTGCCAATTGCCGTCGCCGGACATATTGGTAAAAACGGCAACGTCCGCCCACGCCAGCGTGGTTGCGAGCAAAGACGCGAGTAGTACGCAGGACCTTTTCATAGCCTACTCCTTTCCTGATGAGTTGAGGGCCTGTCAGATCAGTTCACAACAGATGCCGTGTTCTTTCCAGTGCCTCGACAGTGCGAGGACTGTTACTTCAGCAAGACCATCTTCTTTGCGCCCTGAAAATCCCCCACGCGAATTTGGTAGAAAAAGATGCCCGAGGCCAGCTCCCGGGTGTCGAAGCGCACACGATAGGCGCCTGGCTGCTGAACTTGGTCAGAGAGCCGACCGACTGTTCTGCCGCGCACGTCCACAACCTCAAGGATGATCCCACGCGGGTCTTTGACAGTATATTCGATCGTGGTCACCGAGTCGAAAGGGTTCGGGTAGTTCTGGTGCAGGGCACAAGAGTTCTGGTGCCCTGTGGCGGCCACGGAGAAGTCAGGCTCTAAAAGAGTCCAGGTCCCGTTGTACAGTGACGCGTGAATGTCGTTTTGTCCAAGCGTTGCGGCGTAGCGATAGGCAACGAGGAATTCGTTCCGCTTGATTCCATATGTGGGCGGCGGATAGGACCTCATACCTTCGTATGCCTCAGTGCAGGCAATAGGGGCGTTGACAAGAGGACAGGCAAGCGACTGGCCCGCTCCGTCGAGCAGGGCAAAAAGCGTGTCCCCTGGCAGCACGCGCAGCCGCTGGCCAAAAATATCCGATGGAGGGACCTGCCACCCCGGTTCACTGCCGTAGGAGCCGTCCCACAGGTTCCTGCGCCAGTGATTCCACACCGCCAGGAACGTACCGTCCTGCTGATTGTAGTCCGGCTCATCCTGGTGGTAGGGGTCGGTGCAAATCTGGAAGTCGTCCCAGGTTTTCCATGCTGTGGGGACCGCGGGTGGTGTGCCCTGCTGGTCAAAGAGCACCACCGTGTAGTGCGAGTCGGCTTCGCGCTGGTATTTGCAACCTCGGCGGAACGCTGTTATGTCGGGGAGATAGCTCGCCCACTGGCCCATGATGTCTGCGGTGTACCCGGGGTATTCCGTGCAGACAACCATGCATTCGGGCGGTGTGTTCATGTGGCGGCGGGTGTGCGGCTGGGGCGTTTCATAGGTTTCGTCGTTGGCGGCCACATGGGGGGAGCCGCGGTAGGAAGCGCCCATCAGTGCTGGTGGGGCGCTTGCCACCCTCCCGCCGCAGCTCTGGGAGGCGCTGATGGGAAACTCAGGCAGCCATGGTGGGGCGTGCGCAGCGCCGGCCTTTTGCAAGGAGCCCTCCGGCACCGGCCGTCCCCACGTGTCCAAATGAACACCGTGTGCCTCACGCACCCGCACTCCCCAGAGCTCAACCGTCCCCTCCGTCAGTGAGTAACGACTGTAAACTACCAGCCACTCGTCAATGCGGGAGGTGTGGAGACCCAGGCATGTTTTTGAACTTGCTATTGAGAAGACTGTCGTTCCACTTGCTTTCCAGCAGACGAGAACATACTCCGTGTGGTCATGGTCAACGCGGCGCGTCCTGGTCGCTGCACGATCGAAAACCTGACACCGGTTGCGAAGCCTTGGAGCTCGCCCTGCTACCTTTCGCCGGTCGCCGCAGACCCACAGGGGCGTCCATAGACGCGTCTGGAGCCGAGCGGAGCGGGCCCGGACCGGCATGCTCCTCCAGTACGCAGTGAGTGGAGAGGCCACATCAAATTCAGCGCATGGGGGCCACGCCTGGGGGTTGGGAAGCGCTGCTTGTTGATGAATGGAAGACATGAGCGTGGGCGAGGGCGTGATCGGCCCTAAGGGATGGGGCGGGGGGAGCCCGCAGGTGCCCCCTAACGGACAGGGTACCCGCTGTGGCTGGTACAAAGGAGCCTGGACCTCAATGCACAAGGAGAATGACATGGCAAGATATACCCGTCATCTTCTCGCCGACCGCTGGGGAGCACTACGTGGTGGCACCCCACGTGCCTCGGCGGCGCGTTACCCCCTGAGAGATGCCAGTTTACCGGAGGTGGAACGGCTACGCCTTCTCCTTTATTACGGCGTAGCGCTGGGTGCGAAGCGCGCCACGGAGAGGGTCTTGAAGCTTTGACTCCCTCACGGTGGAGGAATTTGCACAACAACAGGTCGATCGCCCAACTGTGAAGGAACTGAGGAGGTTAGAACGATGCTTTGGCAATGGACGCAAAAATTTAACCAAATATAGCGAAAATGTCAAGCCCCAAATTGAGATTTTCTTTCGCAATAGATATGGCCCAACTCCCGTCACCCCGCAAGGTGCCGTTCTCGCGTATACAGCGACGCGATCCGCCGGGGACTTGTCGCGCGCAGGGATCTCCTTCAGGCGACTGCAAATGGCTGGAGGTGGATTGGCACGGAGCCTCACTGGGACAGGCACAATGAGCACAGAGGCGGCAGCCATTTCGCGCCAAGCCCTGCCAAGAGCAGCGCTGCCCCAGCCAACGCCAGGCTCACCGCGCACATGAGCAAGGTGGCATTTCCATGGGAAAGGCCGGCGTTAAGAAGGCGGTGGTGGATGTGCTCGCGGTCGGCCACAAAGGGGTGGATGCCACGCCGCAGGCGTCTGATTATGGCCAGCGAGGTGTCGGTGACTGGCAGAAGGAGGGAGAGGAGCGGTACCGCTATGGGGACGGTTCCTGGTTCAAGTTGTGCCCCGGCGGCCGCCAGCCAGGCAACCACAAAGCCCAGGAAAAGACTGCCGGAGTCGCCCATGAAAATCGCAGCCGGGTGAAGGTTATAGGGTAGGAAACCGGCCAAGGCGCCAAAGACTACGGCGGCAACGAGGACCACGAGGGCGTGCCCGTGGGCACAGCCGAGCACCGCGGCCACAGCTACTGCGGACATGACTACACCAGTGGCCAAGCCGTCCAACCCATCGATGAGGTTGATGGCATTGGTGATACCTACTACCCAGAGCAGGGTGAAGGGAATACTGCCCCATCCTAAGGGGAAGCTCCCAAAGCCTGGTAGAACGATGACCTCGATTCTAAAGCCGGACCAGACCAGCACCAGTGCACCGAACGACTGCAAAGCGAGCTTGAAATTGCACCCTAGGCCGCGCACATCGTCGGCTGCCCCCACAAGGAAGAGGACGGTCCCGCCCAGCAGCAGGCCTATGACTTCCCTGGACAATGGGTGCCCAGTGGCGGCCATCACCACCAGCGGCACCACCACCGCGGCAAAGATGGCCCCACCTCCCAGCTTTGGCACTCGGCCCGTGTGCACGGTGCGATGGTTATGGCGAGCCACCACGCCGTGACGCAAAGCGAGCCGACGACACATCGGCGTCGCCGCCAGGGCCAGGAGAAAGGCAAAGGCCACGAGGATTGTGAAAGGTGCCATCAGCACTGTTTTCCGCGCTCAATTTGCAGGTGACTGACCGCTTCCGGACGATATCCGCTCACCACGTGGTTCAGGACAGTACAAGAATCCTCTACGCTCCCCTTGCGGGCACCAGAGTATGAAAAAGTGCAACTACCTTGCCAGATCCTGGGCGCCGAACTCTGTTATTGGCGGAAACCCGCTAGCTCAGGGGGCCAGGCTCGGCTGAGCCTGAGGCACACAAACGGAGCCACGCCTCCTCATACAGCCGAATCACGGAGGCCACATTGACCTCAATATCGAAGAATTCCTTGCTCATGGCCAAGCAGTTGTGCTCCATCTGATGGTAAAGATCTTTCTCGCGCCGCAGTGTGCCTATTGCCGCGACGAATTCCTGCGGCCGGCGCGGTGTGCACAGGAAGCCGTTGTAGCCGTGGCGCACGCACTCGCGATTGCCCTTGATGTTGCTGGCCACTAGGGGCTTGCCAAAGGCCATCGCCTCGATCAGCGTCATGGATAGACCCTCCCAGAGAGAGGGCAAAACCAACACGTCGATAGCCGGGTAAATGGTCATAGGGTCCGCGATCCAGCCGGTCATGGTGACGTGCCGCTGACCAGCAAATCGCGCCGCAAAATAGGGTTGATAGGGGCCTTCGCCGACAATGAGGAAATGCACCGGTAGAGCAGCGCACTGGTCCACAATGGCCGCCAGGGTGGTCGGGTCCTTTTGCTCCCAGAGGCGGCCCACGTAGGCCACCACGAATGCGTCCTCAGAAATGCCCCAGGTCCGACGGAACGACATGCGGGCCTCCTGGGTGTTTGCGCGCTTGACTTGGGCAAGGTCGACGCCATTGTAGGCTGTCGACGCGCGCGCAGCCCGCACGAGGTGTCGCTCGATGGCCAGCTTGCGCTCCTCGTGATTGACAAAGATGACATGGTCAGTGTATAGCCCGGCCATTCTTTCCACCAACCCATACCAGAAACGCTCGCGCTTGGGAGAGAACTCGTGGAAGGGAAGCCCATGGACCGTGTGAAACACAAGGTCGCATCCGGCCAGGCGTGCGGCCAGCCTCCCCAGAGCACCGGTTTTCGAAGAGTGCGTGTGAGCGATCTGGAAACGATGGTGTTTGAATAGCCGCACTAGTGTAACAAGAGCCCGCAGGTCCTGCCAAGGGACAATTTGCCGCACCAAAGCGGGGACCACAAGAACCTTCACGCCTATCTCCGCCAGTTCGGCCGTAAGCGGTCCGTGCTGTTTGCAGACCACCCAGCAGTCAAAGCGACTGGTGTCCAGACGCTTGAGGAGTTCCAGCATGGCCCGCTGCACGCCTGTCATCAGCGGGAGCAGCTGCAGGTGACAGATGCGAATCCTCCTGCCCATCGATTACTTGCCCCCTGCTGCTAGGCCGTGGACGATGCGCGCCAAGACCTCGGCTGTGCGCGCACAACTGGTGCGCCAATCGAAGCGTCGCAAGTTCTGATAGCCGCGTGCCACTAGGGTGCGCCGCAAGTCTTCGTCGTCCAGCAGGCGCAGCATGGCCTGCATCATTTCGTGCGCGTCGTAGGGGTCAAAAAGCAGGGCTGCATCGCCGACCACCTCTGGCAGAGAGGTGCAGCGCGCCGCGGCCACTGGCACCCCTGCCGCCATGCTCTCCAGCGGCGTGAAGCCAAACCCCTCAAAAAGAGACGGCGCGATGAAAAGCCGGGCGTGGCGATAAATGAGCGGCAGCTCATCAGGCTGCACAAAGCCAGTGACTACGACGCGACCGCTCAACCGCAACTGTTCCACTGCCTCGTGCACCTCAGCAGCACCCCAGCTTTTCTTGCCCACAAGCACCAGCGTGAAGGATTCCCTGCCCTGATCCACCAAGAGCCGAAACGCCTGGAGCAATCGCACAAGGTTCTTATGTGGTTCCAAGTGGCCCACCGAAAGGATGTAGGGTTCAGCTAGTCTGTAGCGCTCGCGCACACTGGTCCACTGTGCAGGAGACCCCGGCCGAGAGAATGGCTCTGCGTCGAACCCTTCGTAGATAGCAGACACCCGCTGTTCCGGCACGCCCAAGGTGTTCACGATGTCCATGCGGCTAAACTGGGAGACGGTGAAGATGTGGCAGGCGCGCTGGGCACTGCGGCGAATCATGGCGCGCAGATAGGCCTGCCTGAGGCGGCCACAGACGCGCGGCAGGTGGAACCAGCGCAAGTCGTGGATGGTCACCGCGGTGGGCACGTTCACTCCGAACGGAATGTAGGAGATGGCCGAGTGCAAGAGGTCGATTTTGTGGTGCGCCAGTACCCCCGGCCAGCGGAGTGCTTCCAGCGCAATGCGCGCCACCGGACGGAAGGACTCAACTGGAAGAGTGACCAGCGCACCGGACTCCTGCCATGTCGCAGGCGGCTGGAAATCGGAGGCGACAAAGACGACCGGCCGAAAATCCACGGGCTCGGCAAGGAGATAGTCGATGAGGTGGCGCAGGTATACGCCCAGGCCGCCGCTCCACTGGTTCAGAAAGACGGCATTAATCCCCACCCGCTTCATGAAGCCTCCGAATGCATGGCCTGCCATCTTTTTTCCGAAGCCAGCAATGCATCGGGCCACTGCTCTTTGAGCACGGTTCGCAGGTTGGGCGAGAGCGACAGGCAGCGGCGGAGAGCGCGCCAGTAGTCGGCGCTCTGACCGGAGCGGCGGAGCACGGCCAGGGGGACGCGGAGGAGCATGCCCATAAGGATCACGCGCCACGCCCATCGCGCGTGGCGCCATCCCTGCATAATCCCGACCATATGGCTCACGTTCACCGCATTGTGACACAATGCCCGCACCAAGTCGTGTCTGGCACCGCTCCCCTGCAAGTGCCGCACCTTGATATCAGGGAGCACGACGACCTCCCAACCCGCCTTGTGGGCGCGCCAACACCACTCCATGTCCTCGGCATAGAGAAAATGCCGTTCGTCCATCGGCCCGATTTCGTCGACTACCTTCCGCCTGATTGCCATAAAGGCCCCATCCACATAGTCCACCCGTCTGGGCTGGAGTGCTAAGCGTGGGTGGTCGGTGGCAAAGAGCGGCGCGTCGGCGAACAGCAAGTGCATCTTGATGAGGGTTTGCAGACTCTGGAAGCGCCTACCACAGGACTGTACCCTACCATCGGGGAAAAGCAGCGTGGCCCCGACGATGCCTGCGCGCGGCCGGGCCGAAAGAAACGAGCTTATGCGGGCTATCGGCTCGTCGCTGAGAAGAAGGGTGTCGGCATTCATGATGAGGAGCGGGTCCCCATGTGCTGCGGCGAGGCCCAAGTTCACCGCGCGTGCAAACCCCATGTTTTCCCTGTTAGCCAGAATGCGCACAGAAGGGAAACGGCGGCGCACCGCTTCTGGTGTGCCGTCGGTAGAGGCATTGTCCACGACAATGACCTCAGCCTGGGTCTGCCGATTCCTCGCCAAAAAAGACCCAATACAGTCCAGTGTAAGGTCGCGCGTGTTCCAACTCACAATGATGGCCGAGGTTATTGTGTGCTCACTCACCCTCATGCCTTTTCGTTGGGGAAAGGGTCGAAGAATCACCTGGCAGCACCTTTGTCGTTGCGGCGGCGAGTCCAAAGCCAAGCGCCAGGAAGAAGCGAAATTGGGCTGAGATGAAGCCAAACATGAGATAGATTGCCATGACCAGGAAAAATCCCTCCAGCCCGACACGATAGGGCGCAGATAAGCCTGAACCACGTGAGGCAGCGCGCAACAGGAGCCAACACGCCCCCAAGGACAGCAGGAAGAAACTGAAGCCGATGAAACCCTCTTCGGCAAGAACCTGCAGGAAGGCATTGTGTGGCTCCAACAGGTCTGGGTCCGGCGCGACAATCGCCAAGATGGGGCCTTGTTGCTGAAGCACGCGAGGGAAGTTCAAGGAACCCACACCTGTGAGGGGATGACGCAGAAACAAAGTGAGCGCGGTCTTGAGAAGTGTCCAGCGTTCAAGGTTGGATACGTGAGTAACAGAAAAGAGCTCCGTCCATCGATATAGAAGCAAATTGGGATCGAGGAGGTAAACGGCGATGAGGACCACCGCAATGCCGCCAAGGGCGGAGCGCACGAGCGCGCCGCTAAGCAGACTTCGCTTGTAATCAAAGAAAAGCAGAAGCGGCAGAGCTATCCACGCCGTGCGGGACATGGAGAGCACGGTGGAAAGGACACAGACGGCTGCCAATACCACGATTAGCAGGTTGCTCTTGCGCAAAAACGGCAGCAGGAGGGCAAGGGCCAAAAGGGCCTCGATGCCGGGGAAGAGGCGGTAGCCGAGCAAAGGCAACCGGCCCACCGCGACCAGCACCAATACGTGGAAAACCGCCAAGGTTCCTGACAGAGCAAGCGTCCAGTAGACGAGGGCAAACTCTTTTTTCCTCTCCACCCAGGCGAAAACCAGCGCCACAAGTACCACGACTTCTGCCCATTTGAGCGCAGATTTGGCCACACGCCCAAGGTCCACCGCGTTCCATGCGGAAAGGGCAATGGCGCAGGTGTAAAGCACGAGTGAGAGCAGCAGGAGCATGGGCAATCTTACATCGGTGGCCTTAAGACGAAATCCATTTCTCGCCAAACGCACCGTGACGGCCAGGAGGAGGAAGACCAGGAGAGGGAGTTCCAACACGTGGACATATGTGCCCGCAATGCGAACGATCATAAAGGCTGGCTCCCTCCAGCTGGCACATTGGCCATCAGAACATGGGCAAACCGCGCGGAAGCCTGTTCGGACGAAAACTGAGCGACATAGCTGCCGGCCGCAAGTGACAAGCTCTCCAGGAGCTGTGGGTCATCCAATAGCCTTCGGACCTGAGCAGCCAAGCCCTCCACATCACCGGGAGGTGCGGTGAGCACTGTTTCGCCTTCGATGGCATACTCCAGAATTGCGCCAACCCTGGTGGCCACCACTGCGCACTTGCATGCCATGGCCTCAAGCGGCGGCAGGCCGAAGCCTTCAGAGTGGCTTGGAGACAAGAGAATGTCGCACGAGCAGTAGAGCCGGCGCAGGCGCTCGCCGATGGGACGCAGGTGGAACTCAATGTCTGGAGGGACATCCTGACCGCGCTCCAGCCCGTACATGACCAGCTGCACATTGGGGTGAGTGCGCCGAACCAGCTCCATTGCGGCCAAACCATCGGTAGTGCCTTTCCACGGGAGACGGCTATAGGGCAAAAGGACCCGCCGTGGCTTATGGAAGCGCTTGTGCGGATTGTAGAACACTCTGTGATCGACGCCGTTCAGCACCTTCCCCACCACAGTGGCGCCAAACCGTTCTCGCATCAGACGCTCCAGCCACGTGGACACCACGATGTGCTTCAGGGGGAGACGGTACGAGTCGTCGATCGCTTGCCGTGAGCCATGCCAGGTCTCATAGTGCTGGATGAAGTAAAACTTTTCGCCTTTGCGTGGGGGAAGGGCAGCCACAGAGTACGCGGTCGGCCAGGCAGTGGCGATCACGGCGTCGCCGTCGGGGACAAAAGGATCGCGGACTGCAGGTACTGGCCGTAGAGTTGCACGAACGGGGAACCAAGGCACCGTATTGTGGTGGAGCACATTGGCTGCCAGGCCGCGGAGCTGCTGCCACGTCCTGCGCGTATTGGCCAAGCCGTCGCCGAAGCGGTAGGGGACCAAGGGATACACGATCGTCACCTTGTGGCCATGGTCCACCAGCCAGTTGGCGTGCTCAAAGACCACTTTTACCCCGCCACTCAAACTGGTGAAAGGGAGGACGAACGTCACCCTCAACGGCTCCTCCTCGGCGCGTAAAGCGCATAGAGTGTGACCAAGAGATGCTCGCCAATCCCGAGGGCAGATTGCAGCACGGCCAGCCCCAGCACGCCGTAGTGCTGCGTCGCCGGATATGCACCGAGCACGAGCAGGGCAGTTCGGCCAAGAGCGACCCAGAACACCACCTGGGGAGCGCGCAGGCCGTAAGTGGTGTAGGCGACCATCGGTAAGGTCAAGAGCGTCAGCACAAAACTCGGCATCAAGGCATCTAACGGTACAATGCTGGCCAGGTAGTGCGGCCCAAACACGGTCCCAATGACGGTGCGACGCACGAGGTAGTAGACAACGAGCACCAAAGCAACCACAGGTCCGCCGCGGGTAAACAGGCGCACTAACCCCCGGCGGACGGCGGCCCGCTCATGGGTGGCGGCAAAGCGCGGAGAAAGGGCGCTGACGGCCGCCAGAGTCAACATATTGACTACCTGCCCGCATGTCAACGCGACGTCGTAGGCCCCCGCTGCCTCGGGGTTACCCGTTTTTCCTAAGGCAATCACCGCCCATCGTTGGTACACGTAAGCAAGCAAGCCGCACAAAGCCACCCACTTGCCAAATGCCACCATGGTCTTCAGATAAGCCCAATCTTCTCCTATTTGCGGCGCCAGAAGCCTGCGGTCCTGGAGCGCGAGCGGAACCAGCCCCACGAGGTTGGCACTCCAGGGCGCCAGCGCAAGAAGCCACCACAGCGTCTCATCGCTGAGGTGCCAAACGCGATAGGCCGCCAGGGCACCTGTGCTCCATGCCAGCTGCACGAGCGCCACCCATACCACGAACCGCGCGTAAGGCGCGAATCGCCGCTGCACCTGGTAGAGAAACTCCGGCGTGTGACAGACGTTTTGTCCTAAGCCAAAGAGCAGCGCCGCGCCGGTGAGGGCGGACCGTGGAGGCACGCCCAGCAGAGTGGTGCAGACCCAGGCGCCCATGAGAGTCGCGCTCACCAATAGCCTGGTTCGGACAAACCTCCAGAACCGGCGGTGCTGCTGGTCAAGCGGCGCTCCGCTTTCCAGCACGATGAAGGCGGCACCACACCCCAATTCGGTGGCGCCGGAAGCGATGTACCCCCACGCAAGAAGTACTGCCACCTGCCCGTACACCGGCGGTGCGAGTAGTCGTACCAGCACCACCGTCTTGACAAAGGTCAGGGCGGCGGCAACCGTGCGTCCCCCAACGGATAGGAGAATGTCACCATAAAGCGGGCGCCTGGCGAACAATTCGGCCTCTTGCACGCTGCCCTGCCCGTCGTTCACAGATTCAAACTCAAAACAATATCGATGTCGCCGCGTTTGATGAGACCCCCACCTATGCACCCTGTCCGCGCCCAGCTGTAGGTGTAAGCGAGCGCCACGAAGGCGTTGCGGACCACTTGGTAGCTGGTGGCAACGCCCACAGTGGAGGTCCGCTCGCGCACTCCCGCCAAGAACCGGACGTACTCAGGGTCGCGCGGGTACGCATGAGGCAGAGATGCATCACCGCCAACATTCTGGCCCTCGGGATTCGCCCCATGCCGCCGCGCCTCGCCCCATAGCCGCAGTTCCCACCAGAACGAGGGGCGATAAGCGAGTTCGGCGTAGAGATCGTCCGCATTGGGGCCGATCCAGTGCCCGAGGGTAGTCGCATAGTGCGTGTACCGAGTAACGTCGTACGCGTGCGAGTAGGTATAAGGCCGGACGCGTGCGTATTCCACACGCGCCTCAACATCGGCGAGGCCGCACGGATCGACCGTATGCGCGCCGAGCAGAAACGCCGTCTTGTTGCCGTAGAAACCTGTGCCGAGCTTGCTCGTGCTCAGGTCGTCGATAAAGAGCTCGCCGTACAGGCGGAGTCCTGCCATCGGCTTGCATTCCACATCCAGGCCCATGGTGGCGTTATCGCGGTCGCCGAGGTAGTGTTCCGCGGAGCGAAAGAACATTACCGGATTGAAGTAGGTCGGTTCAAAGCGGCGGCCGGCAAAAAGAACTGTCTCATATACGGCGATGTCGAAGACTTTACTCAGGGAGAACTCCAGGCGATGCGCTGCCAGCGCCTTTTCTTGGTGACCACCACGGAAAAAATCAGGCACATAGTGCTGCAGCCACGCCAGCATGGTGGTCAATTTGATGCGCTTGCCAGCGAGTTGCACCTTCACGAGGTCGTAGGACGTTGGTCGATCCGAGAGACCCAGTTGTCCCCGGCGCCCTGGCCCCCAGCGGTTACTGTCCTTCCCATACTGGAGAGTGAGAAACGACCAGCGAAACACGAGGGAGGCGCAGGTCTCGTCGTGGTCAATGGAGGAGCCGGCGCTGCGCACGAAGCCAAGGCCCTCCAACGTATAGTTGGTGCCGGCTACCGGATAGGTCCTGGTGCCCCACTGCCGGGAATCGCGCACATCTACGAAAAAGCCCAAGTGCCTGTCCACGAAGCCCCAGAGCACGAAGCCGTTCGTATTCTCGAAGACGCGCTCGGTTTTTCTTAGCGTATCAGCGTGAGCTATCAGCCGGCGACGAACCAGGATAGGGTCCCAGTAGATCGTGAACGGCGCACTGGAAATATGCAAAAAGTTCCGCCCATTGGCGTAGATCAGATCGGGGAGGAAACGATCCAGCAAGCGGCTATGCACCAGTCGCTCCAGGCGCGTGGGGTCGGAATTCGGCGAAGTGCCTAGCCTAGTCAGCTCCTCACGAAACTCTTGCTCCAAAAAGCGCACGGCTTCGGTTTCAGCGGCAGTGAGCCGTGTGCCCTGGCGCAGACCCTCGCTGAGCGCAGCCACGGACAAGGCCACCTCCATCCTGGTGAGGGGTTTAGTGTTGCCCAAGAGATGAGGGAGAAGGCCCTTTGTCTCCATTCGCTCCAAGAAGTCGTAGACCCAGTGTCGAACTGGCACGTACACTGTTTGCGCCTGGACGTTGCGCGTCAAGGTGATCCCGAGGATGAGGACTGCGCCTCCCAGTGCGGCAAGATAGGAACAGGACACTCCTTTGGGCCTGGTGGTCTTACTCACTCTTGCGCTGGGCATGAAACTGTTCCACTATGGCCACAATCTTCTCGCAGGCCGTGCCGTCGCCGTAATGATTGTTCCGCGGCCCCTTGGGCGCGAACGAGCGGATGGCCTCGGCAATGGCCTTGGCGTCGGTGCCTACCAGGCAATTCCAGCCGTCGGCCACGGTCTCCACCCATTCGGTCTCCGTGCGCATGGTAATGCACGGCACGCCGAAGAAGTAGGCTTCCTTTTGCACCCCGCCGGAGTCGGTCAGGATGGCGCGCGCATGCTTTTCCAATTGCAGCATGTCCAGGTAGCTCACCGGATCGATGGCCAGCAGGTTCCGCGCCGCGGTGAGCAAGGGTTCGAGCCCATGCTCCTTGACAAAACGCCTTGTCCGGGGGTGCACAGGGAAGACGATGGGCTCGGAGGCGGAGCCAAAGGCAGTGAGGATTCCCTTGAGATGGGCCGCGTCGTCGGTACTGTGCGGGCGGTGCACAGTTGCCAGAAGGTAGGCGCGGCCTTGGAGCCCTAGGCGGTTCAGAATAGTGGAGCGTTCTTCGGCCAACTGTCCGAAGTACAGAGCCGCGTCGTACATCACGTCGCCCACCAGATGCACGCCCCTGGTGATACCTTCGCGCCGCAGATTTTCCACCGCAGTCACCGTCGGGCAGAAAAGCAGGTCCGAGGCCCGGTCCGCCAGCACACGATTAATCTCCTCGGGCATGGTGCGATTGAAGCTACGCAAGCCGGCTTCCACGTGGGCAACAGGGATGCATAGCTTGACTGCTGCTAATGCGCCTGCAAGAGTGGAGTTGGTGTCGCCGTAGATGAGCACGAGGTCCGGCTTCTCGGCCACCAGCACGCGTTCAATCCCCACCAGCATCTCCGCAGTCTGTTGACCGTGAGGCCCGGAGCCTACCTCAAGGTTGTATTCCGGCTCTGGGATGTCCATTTCGCGGAAAAAGACGTCCGACATGTTCTCGTCATAGTGCTGGCCGGTGTGGACCAGCACCTCCTGATGCCTTTCCCGCAGGAGCTTACAAAGAAGCGCGGCCTTGATGAACTGGGGGCGCGCGCCGACGATTGAGATGACTTTCACCGCTTGCAGCCCTATTGCTTACGGGCGCGCCTTCGGGGGCGACGCCTCAGTCCACGTGGTCGTTTCAGAAGCTTGGCGATTTCTCCAACATTCCGTCTGAGCCGTTGCCAGTCGCCGGCAAGTTCCTTGCCCATGCCCTGCAGCCTCTCCCTATCCATTGGGGCGAGCGAAACAAGCGGCACCACGAGCACCCACAGAGCGCTTAGCACGCCGGTGAGCACCCCGGCGATGACCACGAGCACCATCCGTCTGGGTTTGCTCGCGCGTTCCGGCGGCACTGCCCGATCCAGTTGTTGCACAGTTGGCGTATCGCGTGCTTCCTGGATCTTTGCTTGGTAGTACTGCTGGTTCAAGAGCTCCCATACGGTCTCTTGTACCTTCACCTCGCGGATGAGCTCTGCCAGCTGGCGCGCCACCTCAGGGAGCTCAGCGATGGGAATGTAGAATTCCTTGTTCCCGCCGGAGGAGGAGTCTTCGCCGAATTGGAGTGCGTTGTAGCGGGCTTGCATCTCCTCTAGTTCGCGTTGCGCCAGGATTACCTGGGGATTGTCCGGGCGCATGGTGAGGCGCAACGTGCCCAGCTCCACTTGTTTGGCGATGATGCGCCCTTTCAGGTCGCCTGCGCTCTCGATGGCGGCCTTTGTCTGTTCCTCCAGCGCGATGGCTTTGTGTGTCTCCTGAAATTCAGCCAGGGCCTTACTGGCTTCGCGCAGTTTCACCTCCGTCTGGGCGAGCTGTTGCTCGATGTATAGGCGCGAGTTCTTGGCTCGCGAGACGCTCTTTTCTCGGTTTACTTGATCCAGAGCGTCGACCATGGCATTGGCCACGTCCGCAGCAAGTTGCGCCTCTGGCATCTCCACTTTGATGGATATAATCCCCTGGTCAGAGGCATACACGGTGGTGCAACGAGCCAAGCGATCCAGGCCGCTTTCTAAGGACTTGGCCCGCAGCAGTTGCAAGAGCGGCGCCTGAGCTTTCTTGCGGGAAAAGGTGCGCTGCAGTACCATTTCCCGCACAGAACGACTCTTGAGGATCTCCACGAAGAGTGCGGCCGGCGAACCGGCTTTCGGAAAACCCAAGGGTACCGCAGGCAGCTCCGCCAACATTCCCTGCAACGCAGTCTGCTGCGCCTCAGCCGGTGGCAGCAAGGTGGTCACTGCAGTGTAACGCCTGGGCAAGAGGAAGCTCAAGACACCGGTGGCGATTGCCGCGACGAGGACATTGCGGAGAATCAGCCAGCGGCTGGCGACCAGCCTGCTTAGTAGCTCGACCAGGTTCAACTCCTGTGCAGAAGGCGCCCGGTGAATAGCTTCGCTGCTCATCGCCGATTCACCACATTGTCTATCACGAGGGCGACGGTGGCGATTTGCGAGGCCACCAGCATCACGTCGCGGAACAGTCCCCAATAGTCGCGTGGCCTCCGCCTGGGCACGTAGATAATGTCGCCCGGGACTAGTTCCTTGACGTCCTCATCGTCCAACACTTCGCCGGTCACTTTGATGACCTTGGTCTTGCGCTTGTTGGCATCCCAGGCAAAGCCGCCCGCCTGGGCAATGTAATAACCCACCTTGGCCCTTGGTACGTGGACGATGCCGCCCGGTCTTGCCACCCTGCCGGTCACACCTACCACCACCGGCGCCTTCGGCACCTCGATGACGTCCCCATCCTCGAGGACGACATCCTCGCGCAGGTCATGTTTGACCACCAGCTTGTAAAAGTCCACCACGATGCGTCCAATCTCACGTGAGTTTTCTTTCATGACCAGGTAGTCGTATTCGAGGTCGGTCATCTGGTCGCGCGTCATGCTTTTGAGCCGCTCATATTCCTTGTCCAAGAGAGGGGGAGTGCTCTTGCGGATGAGACGGGCCTCACGAATCAGTGCCTCATCGGTGAAGCCGCCACACTTTGCCATGACCTGGCTCAGGGTAGTACTGTCCTTGACGATCGCATAGATGCCCGGGTACATGACCTCGCCGCGTACCTCCACGGTGGGGCCCACCTGCCACTTGGGGATCTCGCGGACAAAGACCTGATCGTCCTCCTCCAGGAGCACATCCTCTGTCCTGTCGCCTTCCAGCAAAAGGCGTCTCAGGTTCACTCTAACAAACGAAGGCGGTTGCTTGGGATCGATTTTGGCAACTTCGGCTTGCAGCAGGTCCGCCCTCCGGGTCACATTGCCGGCTTTCAGAATCAGGTCGCTCAGATGCATGTTTTCTTCGAGCAGGTATTGGCCAGGGCGGTTGACTGCGCCGGAGATGGTCACCACGCGCTCATGGAGCAGGTCGAGCTTGGAAAACACGCGCACGCGGTCGTTGTTTTGCAGTCGCAAGGGGCCAGGATTCGCCACGGTGTCCAGATTCACGAAGTGCAGGATGCGCTCGCCACTGGGAAGGAGGCGACTTACTTCGATGCGAGCGCGGAGCGCATAGTCAGTGAGCCCACCGGCTAGTTCCAG
Organism: candidate division KSB1 bacterium; assembly: GCA_034506335.1. Lineage (NCBI taxonomy): Bacteria > Pseudomonadati > Candidatus Zhuqueibacterota bacterium. The sequence continues at coordinate 117,662 of JAPDPR010000002.1, read as the reverse complement.
GAGCTCTTTGAGGGACTCGCTGCTGTCAGGGCGCAGCTCATAGGCGCCAGGACGTTTCACTTCGCCCACGACCACTGCCACTTTATTCAAGACAGGCACATACAGCCGGTCCCCACCGTGCAACAAGATGTCCTGCGCGGGATCACGGTTCGTCAACAGTCCGTAAAGGTCAACGGTGGCAAAGAGTGAGTCGCCGCGGTAGACCTGGATCGCGCGCAACGAGCCACGGGGCGTAGGGCCGCCAGCCGCCGACAGAGCGTCAAACACCGTGTTCAGGGCGGTGAGTTGATAGCGGCCAGGCTGCTGCACCTCTCCCACCACCGTCACCTGCACCTGCTTGGGGGCGATGAGCATCACCTGCAGGGAAAAGTTCTGGAAAAACCGGCTCATGATGCGCTGCAGCAGTTGTTGCAAACCATCCAGGCTCAACCCCTCTACGGTCACCACGCCGGCAGGGGGCACATAGATTTTCCCCTCCGCGTTCACCGTGACGTCCAGTTCCTTCTGGATCTTACCCGTGAGGAACACACCCAAGCGGTCCCCTGGTCCTAAGGTGTATCCCCGAGGGAGCGTTCCAGCGCTGAGAGCCAGTTGGCGTGCGCCGAGGAAAAACTCGTGTCCGAAAATGGCGTATTCTTGTCCCCCGTCTCCTGTGGACGGCGCCGTCAAGTTTTCTGCAGGGACCGTTTGCAGCGCATGCCTCAGCTCCTGGTAGGGAAAAGTTGCGGGTAATCCCGAAGGGCGGGTACGCTCTTGTGCGCCGCCTGAAGACAGCAGAGCGCCAAGGACAATGAATGCGAGCACTGGTCTCATTTCTACCTTTGTCTTAACTGGAGGCGCCTGGCAGCATGGAAGTAGAGACAAGCGCGGAGCATATTCGGCGAAGACTGATCCCAGGCGCGGGTAATATACAGAAATATCAGCAGCCAATCAACGCATTTTTTTGCCGCATCTGAGAGCTTCGCGCGGCCAACGATCAGGTCCCGGCCATGGCCCAGGCCCGCCCTGACGCCAGCGCAAATATTCGAGATCGCTCCGACGTATTCGCCGCGTCTGTCCTCGTAGACTCGGACTCGCGCCGGATGCCCGCCAGTGTAAAGTCGATGGCCAGGAAAGCGTAGGGAGCTCTCCTGGCCATCTGTGGCGGGGTGAGGGACGACGGTGCTACTTCATGTACATCAGTTTGATGGTGTTCGCATAATCGACAACCTCCACCGTGACCCCGTTGCGTTCCTTCTCCGTGCGACATTCGATGCGGCAGAGGTACAACCCGGTGGCTACTGGAAAGCCATCATCGTCGACAGCGTTCCAGTAAGCGCGATAGTAGCCTGGCTCTCGCTCGCCCTCAAACAGGGTCTTTACCCGCCGGCCAAGAATGTTGTAGACAGTCATCTTGACTTTTGCTGCGCGCGGTAGCTGGTATCTGATTTCCGTATCCGGGTTGAACGGATTGGGGAAGTTCTGTTGCAAGGAGTACTGGCGCGGCACCCCACCGGTCCCGTAGGGCTGGGCTCCTTCGGTGTTGTGACCATCCCCACCTGTTTCCCGTCCGGAGGCGCCGTCAGTCTGCACGACTACCAGGTACATGCTGCGTGGCTCCACTGCACCGGCCGCCATATTGGCCCCGAGGGCGATAACCCCCTTCTTGAAACGCTGTACCCAGAGATCAAGCCTCTTTGCGCCGTCAGTTACACCGATGAACTGGTTGGTGCGGGCAAAGCGCTTGGTGAGCCAGCTGGGGAAGGTAGTAGCTCTACTGTCGTACGCCACAGAGACTACTACGTCCCGGTCCACTTCAAAGCGCAAGAACTCGGATTCTGCTCGCCCCTTGTCCCCGTTGGCCATCTTGAGCATGAGCGCGCCTTCCATCCCTTCAGGAAAGGAGGTAATGAAGTAGTGTCGGTCCACGTAGTATTCTTTGCCCACGGCGATAAAGGACTTTTCGCACTCGTTGGTGCTTAGGATGACTACGCGTAGCTCGGGGATGTAGGAATACGTGAAAGTGCTCAACGGCCGAATGGTTTGGGGCACGGCTGCTCTGTTCTTGATGTTTGAAACCGTGAGGGTGTAGGTCCCACCATTGGTATGAGGCGTAGTTACCAGAAAAACGCTCAGACCATCCGGCGAGGGCTCAGCGCGCACCACCACAATGCCGTTGTTTATGCCGTAGTTGCGGGGATCGGCGGCAGTGAGGGGATCGACCTGCGTGGTGAAGGTGACCCTCAGCAACGTCTCCTCCATTACCTCGACGTTGCTCACCGCCAGCGTGGTGCGTTCCAGCGGATCGTAGGTATAGAGGTAAGGACTGTTCGGCGCGATCTGATTAGGGATAGATGCCCTGTCACGTACGTTGCTCACAGTCAAGATGTAGAGCTTGCCGGGCGTATGGGCGGAGGTGCTGAGAAGCACCATAGTGCCAGCAGGATCTAATTTTGCCGATCGCACCTCTACGCCACCGCTGATGCGATAGTTGTCAGCCGTCTCAGCCGAGGAGAGCTCTAGCTGTTTGCTGAAACTCACTTCCACATGTGTTTCGTCCACTGCGTTCACCGCAGTAATGACCGGCGCGGTCAGGTCAGCAGGGGTAAACACGTACGAGTAGGGCGTGTTGCTGGCAATGACATTGGGTACGGGAGCGCGATCCGCGACTCCGCTGACCATCAAGATATAGATTTTGCCGGGTTCGTGAGGTGTGGTGCTGAGAAGCACAGTAGTAGTGTTCTCAAGGATCGCGGAGAGCACTCGGGTGCCGTTGTTCAGGCGATAATTCTCCGTCTGCACCGCAGTGAGCTCGTCGACCGCTTCGCTGAATACCACCGCCAGGTGGCTCGCGTCCCGCAGGGACGCCATTACGACGGTCGGGGCAGTCCTGTCAGCCTGCTGGTACACGTACGCGTACGAGCTGTTGGGTAGAATGACGTTCGCCGGGTGGCAGGTGTCGGTTACATTGCTCACCATGAGCAAATGCACGAGATCTGGTTCGTGGGTACTGGTCGTCAGGCGCACCAGCAGGTGTGAATGGTCAAGACTGGCGGTCAAAACCCGTACTCCGTTGCTGATGACATAGTTTGCAGTTTGCGTCGCGGATACTCGGTCCACTGGCTTGCTATACGTCACTTCCACCGACGTGGCATCAAGGACTCGCACCGCGGCGATGGTGGGTGGAGTGGTATCAGCCGGCCTAAAGGTGAATGCGTAGGGGCTGTTCTGCCGAATAGTATTAGGTGGGGTTGCTCGGTCCTTCACATTGCTTACGAGCAGCACGTACACTTGACCGGGCACGCAGGGTGTAATGGTCAACCGCACGATGACAGCACTGGCGTCCAATGTGGCCTCTTGCACCGCCAAGCCGCTGATCTGATAGTTTGACTCATCTTCGGCCGAAGACCGCTCCACCGCCTCACTAAAGTGGACGTCCAAGTGAGATTGGTCAATTGGCGTCACCATCACGATGGTAGGCTCGGTCTGATCCGCAGGTGTAAACACATAGGAATATGGACTGTTGGCCACAATCACATTGTGCGCGGGCGACAGGTCGGTGATGTTACTGACCATAAGAATGTGCACCACCCGCGGTGTGTGGGGTGTGGTACTAAGGGTTACTCTTGTGCCGGAGCTGTCCAGGTGTGACGCTATTACCTGCACTCCATGGCTAATCGCATAGTTGCTGCTAGTCTCGGCTCCATTTCGCTCTACAGGTTCGCTGAAGAGGACGTCCACTTCTGTTGCGCTGCGCACAGTGACCAAGCGGATCGTTGGCCCAGTGCGATCAGGGGGGCTATAGATGTAGGTATAAGCCGTGTTAGGCGCCACACCGTTGGGAAAGGGTGCGGTATCGACGACCCCTCGGACCAGCAGTACGTAGATGCGGTCAGGCACGTGCGGGGAGGTAGTGAGATGGACTACCCGCCCATCTGTGGCCAGCACTGCCCCCAAAACTTGCACCCCATTGTTGATCGTGTAGTTGCCCGTAGTCTCTGCGGACGAGCGGTCCACTTCCTCGCTGAATTCGACATCAAGCCGAGAGGCCTCCACCACGCGCACAGCCACAATATACGGCGCCTCCTGGTCCTCGGGCTGGTAGGTGTACACACACGGGGTGTTGGGCGCAATGGTGGTGGGAATGAGCTCGCAGTCCCTGATGCCATTGATGAGCAGGATGTACAAAGTGTTAGGCACGTGGGGCGAAGTGTACAGCCGGACAACGTTGCCGAGACCTCCCAGGCTCGCGCTGAACACGGTAATGCCGTTGCTGATGGAATAATTAGCTGGGTCCTCCGCTGTCGCCTGCTCCACGGGCTTGTTGAAAGTGACCTCCAGAGTCTGGCTGTCCACAAGTCGCGCCGATGAAACAGTGGGCGCCAGCACTGGGGGTGGTTCATAGGTGTAGGAATAGGATGTATTGGGGGCCAGCACGTTAGGTGGCAACGCCACATCAGCGATGCCGTTGACCACAAGAACGTAGAGCCGATTGGGTGTGTGTGGGGTCGTGCTCAGACGCACCACCTGCGCCGATGCGTCCAGTTCGGCGGCGAGTACCTGTAGCCCATTGTTTATCACATAGTGCACTGGGTTCTCCGCCTCGCGGCGGGCCACAGGCTCGCTGAACAGCACCTCCACCTCCGTCAGGCCCGTCGCCCTCACCAGGACGATCGTGGGCGGGGTTTCATCCGGTGCGTGGTACACGTAGGTGAAAGAGCTATTCGGGGCAATCACATTTGGCGGCACCGCCCGGTCATAGATGTCGCTTACCAGGAGCACGTGAACCCGTTCCGGTTGGTGCATAGTTGTCTCCAGTCTCACCACTTGGCCACTGCTGTCCAGCACTGCGCTCTGCACTTGCACCGCGTTGTTGATGCGGTAATGGGACGCGTCCTGGGCAGAAGTGGGGTCCACAGGCTTGCTGAATGTCACTTCCAAGGTGGTAGCACTGAGCGTGCGAACGCTGGCAATTGTGGGCGGTGTCTGATCGCCGGGCGACAACGCGTAGGCGTACGCAGAGTGCGGCAAAATCATATTTGCCGGCGTTGCGCAATCGGCCACATTGCTGACAAGCAGAATGTACACCATTCCGAACTCGTGGGCCGAGGTGGTCAAGCGCACCACGCGGCCTGAATTGTCCAGGTGCGCGCTTCTGACTTGCACGCCGTTGCTGATTACATAGTTGCTGGCCTGTTCAGCCGAAACCCGCTCCACCTCTTCGCTGAAGAGGATATCCAGCGTCGTCTGGTTTTGGATAGTAACAGAAACAATGGTAGGAGGCACCTCGTCGAGAGCGCGGATCAGATACGAGTATGGACTGTTGGGCAAAATGGCATTCGGTGGATCGGCGGTGTCGGTGACGTTGCTTACCAGAAGGATGTAGATTTGATTGGTGGCATGCTCGGTCGTGGTCAGGCGTACGCCGTAACCGGAAGACGTCCGCCGTGCCGCCAGCACCGTGATCCCGTTGCTGATGGAGTAGTTCGCTGGGTCTTCGGCGCTGACGCTGTCGACTTGCTCACTAAAGGAGACCTCTATCTCCGTGGTGCTGTGCACGGTCACCATGCGAATGGTGGGCCCTGTGAGGTCTTGGGGGGCATAGACATAGGTAATCGAGCTGTTGGCCGCGATAAAATTGGGTCGGGAGGCGCGGTCCGCCACGTTGTTTACCGTCACAATGTAGGTTGCAGAGGTCCCGTGCGGAGAAGTCTCCAGACGCACCGTGCGGCCGTCAGGCAGGAGGGTTGCCGAGCGCACCCCGATGCCGTTGTTGATGGTGTAGTTGAAGGGCATTTCTGCACTGACCTGCTGCACCGGTTCGCTGAAGGTTATCAGGAGGTGGGTCGGATCCAGAAGCGACGCAGCTATCAGCGTTGGCGGGTCAATGTCGCCTGGATCGTAGAGATAGCCGAAGGCGGTGTTTGGACTGATGAGATTGGCTTGAGGAGCGCGATCTCTCACGTTGTTCACTGTCAACACGTACGGCACGCCGGGAACATGCGAGGAGGTGGTCAGCCTGACCACGCATCCCGTGCTGTCGAGCGAAGCGTTGAATACGACAATTCCGCCGGTAATGGCATAGTTGCCGGCAAGTTGCGCTGAGGCCGGCTCCAGCGGCTCGTCGAACTGGACTACCACTTGCGTCGCCTCGGGCAGCGTCACGGTGACGATGCGCGGCCCCTGTGTGTCCCCTGGGTCGTAGGTGTAAAACACTGTGGAGTTGGGAGCAATGAAATTTGGTGTCGGTGCACGGTCAATGATGTTGTTGACCGTCAGGACGTACACCACACCAGCACGATGTGGCGAAGTGGAAAGAGTGACAATATCGCCCATGGCGTTCAGAGTGGCAACGGAGATCTGAATGCCATTGTTTATGGCATAGTTCGAGACATTTTCGGCAATAGCGCGGTCGACCGGCTCGCTAAATTGCACCCTGAGCGTGGTGGGGTCGACCAGCGTGGCGCTCACCAATTGGGGGGGCGTAACGTCCTGATATTCACACCGGTACTGAATGGTGCTGTTGCTGGGGATGACGTTCGGTGGGGTTGCCAAGTCTGCGACATTGGAGACAGCCAGAGTGTAGGCGCGGCCGTTCGTGTGGGCGCTGGTGCGCAGTAACACAATGCGTGGGTCGGTGGTGAGGAGGGCTTGAGTGACCATCACGCCCCCGTCGATGCGATAGTTGGCAGGGTTTTGAGCCGAGTTAGGTTCAACCGGCTCTGAGAAAGTCACAAGTGCCTCAGTAGCGCTGCGGACAGTGACTGCCACGAGAGCCGGGGGCGTCCGGTCCAGGGTAACCGCAGAGACCTCTTCCGAAGGTTCGCTCTCGTTGCCCGAGCTATCGTAGGCCGTGACGACGAAGTAGTACTTCGTGGTGGGCTGCAGACCGTCGACTACCCACCGTGTCACTAGCCCTACGTCTATTACCTCGGAGTGGTGGCCAGAGGACGTGCCGTAGTACACCTTATACCCAGCAAGATCTGGCTCGGTGTTGCGGTTCCAGCTCACGGTGATCGACTCCGCCCACAGGCGACCACTCAGCATCACCACCAATGCGAAGATGAACCTTGTCCCCCTTCCCTTAGCTGATGATCCCATGTCTCGTCCCTCCGCCTTTCCTTCCATGGACAGTTTGCCGGAGGAACAAATGACAAGGGCCGTGCCAGCCAGTTGGTAGGAGATTAATCATAGCTAAAACAAAAGATTAACCAACTTGGTTCTTGATTCATCAGGGTTGCCCAGTTACAGAAGTGAGCGGTGAAAGGAGAGCGCGATTCCCGATTTGTAATTGCCCCACCGGGAGCGGATCCGCTGATGGCACGCGGGAGGCTGAAGGGCGGCAAACCAGGAAGGTACTGGGTGGAATGAGCCTTCCGCACCCAACGCCCCTGTTCGGACATGATCAGAGCCCAGCGAGAGTCATTCGTACACGGATGTCACCAGAGCGAGGGGTTACGCGTGGTGGCACCGAGGAGGGGTACTTGAGAAAAGGCACTCGTTTTCAAATCACGACTTCACTACTCGAATGCCTCCCGCCTAGGTGGAAATGGCTGATACTTGGTCACCGACTAGGCAAAACAACGGCGAACCAAGTTCTGCACAGCCTTTTTGTAGCGGGTCGCATGTGGCCGGCTCAATGTCGAAAATTGTTGGCCCGACCCGACGGGGGCCGAACAAGAGCCCATGCAAGACCGTAAGAGCCTGCCTGGTTCGCTGCGCCAGCCGGCTGGTGGCGGAGTATGCTCGCTTATGAGGTTTGCGGCACGCGGCTCTTTCTCGCCCCAAGAAACAAACCCAGCGCTCCTGCCAACAACATCAACAGGCTTATGGCCTGGTTGTAGGATATCGCTACCGAGCCGAGGCGCATGAGTACCATGCTCGGTTCATAGTACCTAACAAAGTCCACGAGAAAGCGCCCCAGACCATAGAAGATCAGGAAGAAGTAAAAGAGGTAGCCGTCAAATGCTCGGCGCCGGTCGAGTGCCAAGAGAGCGAGGAAGATTATTAGACCGCCCAGGGAGGAATACAATTGTGTGGGGTGAATGGGCACGCTGCCGTATTGCCAGTGAGCGGCGCACCCTTCTGGAAAGGAGACGCCCCATGGCAATTTTGTGGGCACGCCGTAGCAGCAGCCGTTGAGAAAACATCCGATGCGGGTCAAAAAAATCCCCAGTCCCAGAGAAGGCGCAACCATGTCCGCGACCCGCAGGAATGGCAGCCCTTTGGCGCGCAGGTAGATGTAGCTGGTGACGAGAGCCAAAATGACACCGCCCAGCAAAGTGAGTCCGCCGATACCCACCTGGCCCGTGCTCTGGAAGGGATTAAACGTGTCCGCCCAGTGGCCGCGGAATTCGTCCAGGTGGCGCACGACGTAGAATAGTCGGGCTCCTACGATGGCGCTCACCGCCACCACAACGCCGAGGTCCATGATGCGATTGGGATCGATGCCGACCTTCTTGGCACGGCGGGCTGCCAGCAAGATGCCCAAGACAAAGGAGGTGGCTAGCATGAGACCGTAAGCGTGAATCTGCAGTGGGCCAAGCTTAAACAACACCGGATGCACGTTCGACTCCTTTCTTTGGCTAGTAATCTAGGCGGTGGAGGGAACCGTTGAGTACAAGCCCCACCAGAATCGCAAACGTCCAGAGCGAAGAGCCGCCATAGCTGACAAAGGGAAGCGGCAAGCCGGTAACAGGCATAATGCCCAAGGTCACGCCGATGTTGACGATGACGTGAATGCCCAGGACAGTGACGGCACCGGCCACTACCATGCTGGTGAACGGGTTGCGGGCAGTGGCCGCGATGCGGAGCGCCCGCGTGAGAAGGACAAAAAAGAGCGTCAACACAAACAGCGAACCCACAAGGCCAAACTCCTCTCCTATCACCGAGAAGATAAAGTCGGTATGTTGCTCGGGGAGAAAGCGCAACTGGGTCTGAGAACCCTGCATAAACCCTTTTCCGAGCAGTCCGCCGGAACCGATGGCGACTTTTGACTGGATGACCTGGTAACCGACACCTCGTGGGTCAGAATGAAGCCCAAGAAAGGCGAGGATGCGGTTCTGCTGATAAGGGGCCAATCGACTCCACACAAGGGGCGCGAGAATGCCAACCGCCAAGTTGAGCAGAAGATTGAAAATGAGCACCCTTCGGCCCCGGCGGGAGAAGTAGAGCACGGTGGCCAGTCCAAGCATGGCAAGCAAGAAGGTCCAAAACTGAAAGGAAGCCAGCGCGGTGATAGCGGGGGCAACGATGAGGAAGAGAGTGAAACTCCTCAGTCCTGCCCAATAGAGGAGCGGCAAAAGCATCCCCATAAACACCAGAGCGGTTCCCATGTCTGGTTGCTTCAGTACGAGGAGGGTGGGAAGTGCTACGAGACCCGTGGCCAGAAGAATATCCTTCGGGCTGTTGACATCTGTACGGTGGCCACTCAGGAAGCGTGCCAGGGCAAGAACAACCGCGACCTTTGCGAACTCGGATGGTTGAAGGCGAGCCGGCCCGAAAGCGAACCAGCGCGCATTAGTTCCCTGACCGAGGAAAAGCACCGCAACTAGTGCAAGGAGCGCAAGCCCGTAGGCGACGTAGGCCAGTCGCTCAAACACGCGGAAGGGCAAAATGGTGGCAACCGCTCCAACCACCACACCTGTGAGCACCCAGATGCCCTGCCGTGCGAAGCTCCCCTTGACAGAAGGGGACTCCTGCTGGGCAGTGGCGCTGTAGATGGCAACCAGACCCACGGCCATCAGAAGGACCGCGCAGACGAGAATGGGCGTGTCAAAACGCGTAAACATGGCTAATGGCTATCCGCTGAACGTGAGCCCACAGGAGCTGCCGCGACCTCAGCTGGGGACATGCGTTTGTTGAAGTAGACTTCTAGTACCCGTCGGGCCACGGGGGCGGCAACAGCTCCCCCTTTGCCGCCGTTCTCGACAAAGACGGCAAATGCCACTTCGGGCGCCGCAAATGGCGCGAAGCCAACGAACCATGCATGGTCGTCGCCATGGGGGTTCTGGGCCGTGCCTGTTTTGCCTGCTACCTCCACGCCGGGGAGGCGACACGCGGCCCCTGTGCCGTGGGTGCCTTGGACCACGCGCCACATCCCCTGTTTCAGCACGGCATAGGTCTCACGGGACACGACGCCCACATGGCGTGCCTCCACACGTATCCAGGTGACGCTGCGGTCAGAGGGCTCCAGGATACCGCGCACGATGTGGGGGCGGTAGAAAGTGCCTTCGTTCGCTATCGCCATGGCCAGCTGGGCCATCTGCAGCGGGGTAACCAACAGGTCCCCTTGTCCCACAGCAAGATTGAGCATCATCCCACGCGTCCAGGCATCCTTTCCATAGCGCGCGTCCAAGAACGCGCGGTCAGGTATGTTGCCGGGGCTCTCATTGGGCAGGTCGATCCCTGTTGGCTGGCCAAATCCAAAGGCTTTGGCAAAGCGAGCCCACGTATCGACATCTACCTGAAGGCCGACGTTGTAGAAGTAGACGTTACAGGACTGCTCGATGGCGTCCAGCATTCGCAGGTGGCCGTGTCCTCCGCTTTTCCAGCAATCGAAGGTGCGGGTACCCAGGCGCAAAGAGCCGTGGCAGGTCACAGCAAACTCCGGGCTAAGAGCCTTGGTCTCGAGTGCGGCTGCGGCAATGACCAGCTTAAAGGTGGAACCGGCAGGGTAGGCTCCCTGCACGGCGCGGTCGAACAAAGGCTTCTCCGGATGATTGAGGATGGCCGCCCAGGTTTGGGGGGCGAGCACCCCTGACAGCTCCTCCAAATCGAACGGGGGGAAGCTGCCAATGGCAAGGACTTCGCCATTGCGACAATTCAGAAAGACCGCGCCACCTTTTTTGCCGGCCATTGCTTGGACGAGAGCGGCCTGCATGTCCGCGTCAATCCCGGTGAGCAGGCCCTGGCCCTCTTGCGGAGGAGCCGGGGCCGGTCGCTCCAGGGCGCGAATCTCCCTGCCCAGTGCGTCTACCTCCACGTACAGAAAGCCCCTTTTGCCGCGTAGTAGGCGATCATACTGTTTCTCTAAGCCCTTCTTGCCCACCAGGTCTCCCATTGTATAGCCAGCTTCGCGCAGGACACTAAGCTCTGCTGGGGAGATCTCCCCCAGGTAACCCAACGCGTGGGGTGCCAGAGGGCTAAGGGGATAAGAGCGATGTGGTTCCACCTCGAAGATGACACCGGGCAGGTCCAGGCGGTACTCCTCCAGTTGTGCCAGGGCCAGTTCGCTAATCTGATGAGCGATCTTCGCAGGAATAAAGCTTCCGGAGCGATTCCTTTGAATGCGTAAAGCTAGCTCCTCGCGGGATAGGCCCAGTATCTCCCCCAGCAGACTTAGCACCGAGTCGCGCCCGGTTACCTCGGCCGGGATTACCGAGACCGAATAGGCGGGGTGATTTTCCACCAGAACCGTGCCATTGACATCGTAGATGAGGCCGCGGGTAGCCTCGATGGGTACGGCTCGAATGCGGTTACGCTCCGATTCGCGTGCGTAGTGTTCGGCAGAGAGCACCTGCAATTGAAAAAGGCGCAACGCGAGGGCGCCAAAAGCAACGTAGAGCGCTACCCGGAAAAAAAGACGATTGCGACTGACATCAGCTGGCACCATATCTACAGGGCACCCCTAAACAGGGTGGTGGCACGACCGTGCCAAACCTTCTCTGGGAGAAGGAGAAAGACCACCAGCCCCACCACCAGGGTGTATACCGTGCGTGGTAAGGCCCAGCGCAACAGCAAGAAACCGAACCCTGCGCCGGGCGTAAGGGCCAGAGCCGCAGCCATGAGAAGCTCGTGGAGTGTCGCACAGAGGAGCAAAAGCAGCACTGAGGCACTCCGGCTCAAGCCCACCGCGTCGCTGGACCACAAGCCTGCCACAAACCCCACGACGGTCTTGCTCAGCGCTGACAGCCCCACAACGCTGGAGGTGGCCAGATCAACGCCCAGCCCAGCCAAGAAGCCGAAGACCATACCCGCTACCTGACCACGACGGAGCGCAACGACCACCGTGGCCACCAGTAGCAGATCAGGGGCCACACCGAGAATCGTGGCGAACCTTAGGAGCCCCACCTGGAGCACAAGACCGATTCCGAGCAGCAATGCGTAAGAAAGGTATCTCATGGCTGCCCCCGTGCCGGTTGGCTGCTCCAGCCACGGACAACCAGGACCTCTTCGAGACGGCCAAAATCGGCAGCCGGGACAATGGAGATTGACATGAACAGCCCTGGGTTTTGCTCGGAGACGTCGGTTACCGTACCAATCTTCAGTCCAGGAGGAAACATTGGGGTGAGACCCGAGGTTACCACCACATCGCCCACCTGCACGTCCGCTCGTTTTGGCACCTGCTCCAGCAACAAGCGGTTGGCTTGCAGACTGCGCACGATGCCCGTCACTCGACTGCGCTGCACCCTGGCGCTCACTCGCGCGTTCCGGTCGATGAGTAATTGAGCCAGAGCATGGTCGCTGCCGACCACATAGAGTTTGCCCACCAACCCCTCGGCACAGACCACCGGCATGTTCTTGCGCAGCCCTCTGTTGTTGCCAACGTCCAAGATGACTGCCTGCACCGAGCCTTGGGTAGAGGTACCAATCACCCGTGCGGGAACAAACTCCAGGGGTAACTGGCTTGAAAAACCAAGCAAATTGCGCAGGCGTTCGTTCTCGGCTCTGGCCTCGGCCAACAAGGCGTTTTCTAGCACCAGCTGGGCGTTAGCCCGGCGCAACAACTCGTTCTCTCTTCCCAGCTCGCGCCAGCGTTCCAGCGCTGCAAAGGGTCGCGATGCTTTGGCCACCAGCGCCAACACTGCCAGGCGCGGCGTATCCATGGTCGTACGTGTGCTGGAAGCGGCAAGAGCCACTGCCAAGAAGACCAGGACCGCGAGGATGCTATACTCGTGAGGTGGCAACAGAGCGGGCAGACGCCGTCGCATGGGAACTACCTGCTGGTCCAGAGGTGGTCAATAGCGTTTGGCGCGGCTGAGCACCTTTTCGTAGCGCGGCAAGTCTTCCAGGATCTTGCTGGTGCCGCGGACTACGCACGTCATCGGGTCTTCGGCCACAATGACGGGAAGGTTGGTCTCCTGCCGGAGGCGTTCGTCTAGGCCTTTGAGCAGGGCGCCCCCTCCTGAAAGCAGGATGCCACGGTCGACTAGATCCGCCGCAAGTTCCGGCGGGGTCTGATCGAGGCACTTCTTGGTCGATTCGACAATGAGCGTAACCGACTCGGCCAGAGCCTCCTGCACTTCAGGTCCTCGTGCCTCGACGGTCTTGGGGATGCCGCTGACAAGATCCCGACCTTTGACGGTAAGACTGCCCCGCTCCTCATAAGGCGCAGCAGAGCCGATTGTACACTTGATGTATTCTGCCGTATTTTCGCCGAGGAGGAGGTTATAGTTTTTCTTGTAGTACTGGATGATGGCCTCGGTCATCTCATCGCCAGCCACACGAATGGACACGGAACTGACGATGCCGTTCATGGCGATGACGGCCATCTCGGTGGTGCCCCCGCCGATGTCGATGATCATGCTTCCCACCGCGTCTTCCACCGGCAGACCCACCCCTATGGCTGCAGCCATAGGCTCCTCGATGAGGAAGACCTGCCGAGCCCCAGCTTGTTCGGCCGAATCGCGCACAGCGCGTTTCTCCACCTCGGTGACGCCAGAGGGAACGCAGATGGCCATGCGCGGCCTGATGAGAAAAGGTGACTGTGCTTTGCGAATGAAGTAGCGAATCATCCGCTCGGCCAGTTCAAAGTCGGCGATCACGCCGTCGCGCAGAGGGCGTACGGTCACGATCTCCCGCGGGGTGCGCCCCACCATCTCCTTAGCCGCCGCGCCGAAGGCGACAATCTCTTGGTCATCACGACGGACCGCGACAACCGAAGGTTCGTTGACTACAATACCCCGCCCCTTGACTGCGACCAGAGTGTTGGCCGTGCCGAGGTCAATTGCAATGTCACTTGAGAAGAGTCCCATAGTTGTACCAGATCCTGTTTGTTTGAGTTAAATGCAAAAGTCCTTGTTCCTGCAACCGCTGCCTTCAATGCCGGAAGTGGCGCACACCCGTAAAGACCATGGCCATGTCGTGTTCCTCAGCGGCAGCGATGACCTCATCGTCTCGAACCGAGCCGCCGGGCTGGATGACCGCCGTAGCTCCGGCTTCGGCTGCCGCATCCACGCCGTCCCTGAAGGGGAAAAAGGCGTCTGAGGCCACCACCGAGCCGTGAAGGGATAGACCTGCTGCCTCCGCCTTCATCACCGCTATGCGGGAAGAGTCAACCCTTGACATCTGTCCGGCACCAATGCCCAACGTGCGGTCTGCGCCCACGAACACCACGGCATTGGACTTGACCCACTTGACTACCTTCCAACCAAATCGCAGCGCCTGCCACTCCGCCGCGGACGGTTGGCGTTTGGTGACTACCTTGAGCGATGGAGCAGGTTCATAGTCCCGTTCCTGCACCAGGTAGCCGCCGGCAATGCACTTTATGTCGAGGCTGTCACTGCCAGTTTCCTTGCGGTCGTCGAGTTGCAGGAGCCGAAGGTTCTTCTTCCTCCCCAGGATTTGCTGTGCTTCGGGCGTAAAGTGGGGGGCCAGCACCACCTCCAGGAACAGCGTGCTCAGTTCTTGGGCCAGCTCTGCCGTAACGGGTCTGTTTACCCCCACGATGCCGCCAAAGGCGGAGACTGGGTCGGTTGCCAGTGCCTTGCGATAGGCAGCCAGCACATCGTCGGCCACTGCGGCGCCACAGGGGTTGTTGTGTTTGAGGATGACCGCACAGGGCTCGTCAAACTCTGCCAAGAGGCCAAGCGCGGCATGAGCATCGAGGTAGTTGTTGAACGAGAGCTCCTTGCCCTGCAGCTGCTTAGCCGCGAGGAGGCCGGCAGGCGCGGCATCGGCGTGTGCGTAGAGGGCAGCACGCTGGTGCGGGTTTTCGCCGTAGCGGAGCCCCGCAACCCTGTCCAAGGAGAGCCAGATACGGCCCGGCAAAGTGGCATCATCGTCGGCGAGTGTGCGCAAGAAGGTCTCGATGGCCGCGTCGTAGCGGGCGGTAAGGGCAAAGGCCTCCACAGCCAGCTTCCGTCGTGACTCCTCGGAAAGGAGCCCCTGGCGCGCGCGCATCTCCTCCAGCACCCAGCTGTACTGTTGGGGGCTGGTGACCACCGCCACGTGGGTAAAGTTTTTTGCCGCGGCCCGAATCATGGCCGGCCCGCCGATGTCGATGTTCTCCAGGGCCTCGCTCAGCGCAACCCCCTGCCGCGCAACCGTCGCCGCAAACGGGTAAAGGTTGACGACCACAAGGTCGACAGGCACAATCTTCTGCTCTTCGAGCTCGGCCATATGGCTTTTGTCGCCGCGCAGGGCCAAAATGCCACCGAACACAGAAGGATGGAGGGTCTTGACTCGGCCGGAGAGAATCTCTGGAAAGCCAGTAACCTGCGTCACAGGGGTGACCGGCACGCCCGCCTCGCGGAGTACCCTCTCCGTTCCGCCGGTAGAAACAATCTCATAGCCCAGCTCGTGCACACCGCGGGCGAAGGCAACTATCCCGGTCTTGTCGTAGACGCTCATCAGTGCTCGTCGTCTCATCGAATTTCGCGTTTCCTTTCTGTCTCGTTCGGCGGGCGCTGGTTGCCCGCGAGCTTCTCCAAAGGGATGTCCAAAACGGAATAGCGCTCCCACTGAGGGTCGTCAAAGTGCCACCACTCGGAGGCCAACGGGATGAACCCCTCAGCGGTCATGGCTTCCTCGAGCAGCGCCCTATGGCGTAGCGCCTCGGGCGGGGCCTGCGCGTAGCTGCGGCTGGCCTTTTCGCTAAAATCGTCGAACGCGCTGGGCATGAGCAACTCGTGCCCAGCGGTATCTACCAGGGTGACATCTACAGCAGCGCCGCGGTTGTGGCGCGAGCCTTTGCGAGGATCGGCCACATAGCGGGTATCAGGCACAAGCTCCCACATGCGCCACTGCACAGAGAGGGGCCGGTAGCAGTCATAGACCTTCAGGCCCAGCCCTTGAGCGCGCAGGCGCTGTTGCACACGTGCCAGACGTTCTGCCGTGGGCCGCCGAAGATAACACACGTTAGCCCCATAGAGTGGCTGCCCGACAAAGTTGTCGGATGTGGCATACTTGAGCTCCACCACGATGGTTGAGTCCAAGGCCCTGATGTCGAGCAGCTCGGTGGACGGCGCTTGAAAGCAGCGGCTGAGGGCTGCCGCCAGAAGCAAGAGCAGGCCGAGGTGAAGCCACCTGCGCGCCACCTCACGTCTCCTTAGGTGGCAACACGCGGACGCGCCGCCCCTCGACCACAATGCGATCCTCGGCGAAAAGCTGGAGCGCCTGCGCATAGATGCGATGCTCAACCGTCAGCACCCGCGCTGCCAAGGTTTCCGGCGTATCATCCTCGAGCACCGGCACACACTCCTGAATCACAGGCGGTCCGGTGTCGTACTCCTCATCCACCAAATGGACCGTGGCGCCGGACACCTTGCAACCGTACGCCAAGACCGCCTCATGCACATGGTGGCCGTAAAGGCCCTTGCCGCCGAAAGAAGGCAGCAGCGCAGGGTGAATGTTCAAGATGCGATGCCGATACGCACGCACGATGGTCGGGCTGAGCATCTTGAGGTAGCCAGCAAGGGCAACAAAGTTGACCTGGTGGCGCTCCAGCAGCTGCAAGAGGGCCTGGTCGAACTCTTCTTGCGACTGAAACTGCAGCGCGGACAGATGCACAGCCGCGATGCCTCGCGCGCGGGCAATCTCCAGCGCTCCGGCAGTGGACTTGTTGCTTATCACCACCACCACCTCGGCGTCTAGTTCGCCGCGGTCGATGGCACGCAGAATGGCTTCCAAGTTGGAGCCCCTTCCCGAGGCCAAAACCGCAAGACGCAGATGAGGCATAATGGCTCCCCTCTCAGACCTTACACCACCGCAGGCTCCAGTATGGCCAAGGTACCCGCATCGGCATCCAGCTCTGCCTCCAGACCAATGGGCAAGGTGATCTTGGCTTCTCCATGACCGTATGCCAAACCTGTGGCAACCGGAATCGGCAAATCGCTCACATAGTCGTCAATCACTTGCTCAAGGGTCAAGTAAGGTTTGTCCGGCTCACTCGGTTCCCAGTTGATGAACGTGCCAAAGACCAATCCCGCGATCTTGTCGAGAATGCCCGCAGAGCGGAACTGGGCGAAGTACCGGTCGATACGATAGACCTCCTCGTCGATGTCCTCCAGGACCAAGATTGCTCCGTCAAGAGCGGGCATGAACGGCGTGCCCATGAGGGGGGCAATCAGGGAGAGACACCCGCCGAGCAATCTTCCCCGCGCCTTTCCGGGACGAAGGCATTGCAGGGCTTTCCCCTCCGGATGCGGCAATGGACCGGAGAGGTTGTCGCTTGTCAACATCCGCCAGAAGTGCCCTTCCGTGAAGGGGTGGATGCCCTTGCCCATTTCCACGGCCACCATGGGCCCGGAAAAGGTCACCAGGCCGATGCGCTGCCAAATTGCCAGTTGCAGTGCGGTAAGGTCGCTATACCCCACGAAAATCTTCGGGTGCTGGCGTAGGGCCTCGTAATCGATCTGATCCAGGAGGCGTGACACACCGTAGCCGCCCCGAGAGCAGATCACTGCCTTGATATCCGGATCGGCAAACATCCGATTCAGGTCTGCGGCCCGTTCCGCATCGGTGCCGGCCAGATAGCCGCGCTGCGCGTAAACATGCTGTCCTTCCACCACGTTGTACCCCCGGGCGCGGAGATAGGCAATCCCGTTCGCAAGCCTCTCGGGAATCATGGGGCTGGCCGGGGTCACGATGCCAATGGTGTCGCCTGGGTGCAGACGTCGCGGTTTGATGGGATTGACTCCTGGTCTGTTCACGCCTCCTCCTGCGTCACTGGCGAATCCGGTTGAGGTCATAGATCGAGTAGGGATTGAGCAGTCGGTACTCGCCGAAGCCTGTGGGATCGTAGAACACGAACTGGCGATTGATGCGGTAGTAATACCAAATCTCATAGGGCTTGTCGCCCGGCGGATATGGATGCCGTTCGATGTCATTTGGCGGTCCGAGGATGATGTACACCATCCCCATGTCGGTCTTCCACCCCTCGCGGAACACGGTGAAGCGTTCGTTGGCATACTCCACGCGGCGGTAGTGCTCGTCCATAGCTTCGTTTTCTTCTGTGCCAGGGGTAGGATCGCGACGCTTCCAAAACCGCATAAACTCCGCCAGTTTCCTGTCCCCTTGCGCGCGGCGAAGCGCGTCGTACTCTTTCTTGTCAGCCACGTACTTGACCTGTTCAATGGCCATGTCGAGGTCTGCGGCAGTGGCTGGCAAACCGCTCCAGCGGACGTTGAACGCCTTCTCTACCTGGTCATGCAGGCCGTCGGCTGACACGTCCAGGCTCAGCGTGTATTTTCCGTAGCCCAGGCTGTCAGGCTCGAGCTGGAAAAACTCCAGCGTGCGCCACGCGGGTAAGTGACGGTGGTAGGTGCGGGAGAAAACTACCTTGTTGCGAGCATTAAGGACGCGGTAAGAGATTTTTGCCTGCTGCGGCGGCCGTTGGGTATAGATTTCAAAGCAAGCGAACAGATTGCGACTCACGCCAATGGTGTTGTCTGATACGTCTGGCCGCATTGACCTGAGCCCGAGGGAATCGTACTCCACCGCCGCGGCAAAGGTGATGTCACTTACCGCCAGCTTTTCTCTGCGATAGTCTCGGACGCGGAGGGGCCGGGTGATCCGGCGCCGTTCGCGCGTCTCCAAGTCCGTTACCCCCAGGGTGAGCGTGTAATCTCCAGGAGCCACGTCAAACGCTGCGTAGCTGGTGTTGTAATCCACACGGGAACTGGTCCGCTCGTACCGTTCGGTAGCCATCTCGTCCCGCCAGACCTTGCCCGCCACTTGGTCGTTGTTCTTGTCAAGCACGACAGCCGTGACTTCATAGGAGCCGCGGAAGGTCGAGTCGCTGCGCACGAATTGGATTTCGTCAAATGTGATTTTGACGTATACGTGCACGCGACTTGTGGTAGAGTCCAGAGGCGAGGCGGTTACGGAGACGTCGTAGTGGAACTGGGGCCCCAGTTCGCTGACGTCCTGGCTCATCTCGACCTGGGCGTGCAGGCCTGACCCGGGCAGGGCAAGGCCTGCGATGAGCAACATGGTTGGCCTGAGAATCTTACAGACTTTCATAACAACCTCCCACCGGGGGACTCGTCGGTGTGAGGAAAAGGGCAGTGCCTCACGCGTCGTGCATGGTGTGTATAGCTCCTTTTCAAACACGAGAGAGTTCCCTCGGAACTTTTGAATGCCTGTGGCGGCCCGACCGAGCACTTCGGCCTTCGTGCGTCGCCGGGGTGCCGTACAGGTCGAACCCGTCTGAATCGGTGATATGGACAGCCCGGAACGTGCCCGGCTCCATGGCGCCCTGGATATGCACCTGACAGTCCACGTCTGGTGCGTCCCATTCTGTCCTACCCAGGGAGAGACTGGTGGCTGCATCCGCTTCGTCTACCAGCACTTGGACAGTTTTTCCCACCATCGCCGCGGTGCGCGCGGCACTCAGTCTGGCCTGGAGGTCGAGCACCTCGGCGTGACGTAGCTGTTTTTCCTCGTCGGAGAGCTGCCCTCGCATGCGCGCCGCCCGCGTACCCTGCTCCGGGTAATACGTGAAGACCCCAAGGTGCTCAAAACGCGCATCCTGCAAAAAGTCCAGTAACGTCTGAAAGTCCTCCTCAGTCTCCCCTGGGAATCCCACCATGACGGTTGAGCGAAGGGCGAGGCCAGGAATACGGTCGCGGAGGCGCTGCAGCACCTGCTCGAGCTGGGCACGCGTGGTCCGCCTTCCCATAGCAGCCAAAATGCGGTCAGAGGCATGCTGGATCGGAATATCCAGGTACTTGCACAAGCGCTCTTCCTCTGCCAGGACCTCGATGAGCCGGTCGTCCACGCGGGCCGGATGGGTGTACATAAGCCGGATCCAGCGGGGTCCATCGATAGAGGACAAGGCGCGCAACAGCGCAGGAAGCGAGGAGGCGCCACCTGTCTCGCCTCCGAAGTATGTGGTGTCCTGCGCCACAACAATGAGCTCCTGGACGCCCCGCTCCGCCAGGCCGCGTGCCTCCTTGACAATGGCTTCTATAGGTCTGCTCCGATACTTCCCCTTGATGATCGGGATGGTGCAGTACGCGCAGCGATTATCGCACCCTTCGGCAATCTTCAGGTACGCATAGTGGGCAGGCCCAAGGCTCCATCGCTCGGCAGAGCACGGCGAAGCAGGGAGCCCGAGGAGGCCTCGCACTCGGGCAGCAATCCGTCGCGGCTCACGCTCGCTCACCACCAGGTCCACGGCGGGCAGAAGCGCCGCCACACGTCGGCCAAATCGCTGGGGCAGGCAGCCGGTCACGATTACCTTGGCTTTGCCCGCTTCTTTCAACCGCGAGACTTCAACAATTGTTTCTATCGCTTCCTCGACAGCGGGGCGGATGAAGGCGCAGGTGTGCACGATCACTGCGTCCGCCGTCCTTGCCCGGCTCACTAGCTGCACGCCTGGTCCAAGCAGAGCCCCCAGCACCCACTCCAGGTCCACGGTGTTCTTGGGGCAGCCGAGGGGCACCACAGCGATCTTCATGCGAAGAGCCCCTCCACGAACTCGCGGGCATCGAACGGTGCCAGATCGTCGATGTCTTCGCCCACGCCTACCCAGCGCACCGGCACGCCCAACTCCTGGCAGATAGCCACGGCGATGCCTCCTTTGGCCGTGCCGTCCAGTTTGGTGAGCACAATACCGCTCACCCCAGTGGCCTGCGTAAATTGTCTGGCTTGCGAGAGGCCATTCTGGCCTGTGGTGGCATCGATGACGAGGAGCACCTCATGCGGAGCTCCGGGAAGCCGCCGCTCGAGGACCCGGCGGATCTTTCGCACCTCCTCCATCAGGTTGACTTTTGTGTGCAGGCGGCCGGCGGTATCAACGATCAACACATCTACTCCGCGGGCCAAAGCAGCGTTTAGGGCGTCGAAGGCCACTGCGGCCGGATCGGCGCCCGGCTTGGTGCTCACCAGATCTGCCCCCGCGCGCTCCGCCCAGATTGCCAATTGCTCGCTGGCAGCGGCGCGAAACGTGTCCGCTGCAGCCAAAAGCACCTTCTTGCCCTGTTGGCGGTAATGGTACGCAAGCTTGCCAATGGTCGTGGTCTTGCCGGTACCGTTGACGCCCACGACCAGCACCACATGCGGCTTCTCACCAGCGAGAAAAGGAGAGTTGTCGCTTCGGTTCAGCAGGCTGACCATTTCCTCCTTCAGCAAAGCCAGCACCTGGGCTGAATCCGCCCCGGGCCTTGTGGCCAAAAGTTCGCCCAGCCGTTGTACTACCGCCTCGGCTCCCATGACGCCCACATCAGCAGCGATGAGCGCCTCTTCAAGCTCCGCGAGGAACTCTGGGTCAGCGCGCCTTGCTGCCCCTACCACCCGGGCCAACCGTTCACTCAGCGCCTGCCTCGTTTTGACAAGGCCTGAGCGCAGACGCCCCATCACGCCGCTCATGCTTCCCTCTTCATTGCCTGGTCTGCAACCGCGTTCGCCGAAACAAGTGTCCGTCTCTGCAGGATGCGCGCAAACACCGTGGCGTAACTGACCACCGAGGTAAGCAAGAGCAGTAACGAGAGCCACCTCACGGGCGCGGCCATGCTCTGTATGCGAAGCGTGTGCACAAGGATGACTACCACTATCGAAAAGGCTGCCCACTTGCCTGCGCGATTTGACTCCGAGACAAAACGTTTGCCCAAAACCAGGTATGCACCTCCCAGGACGATGATCAGGTCGCGCGCCACTACGGCCGCCGCGTACCAGCTGGGCAGTCTTCCCAGACCCACTAGCACGAGAAGGATGAATATGGCAAAGATCTTGTCAGCCAGTGGGTCAAGAATCCGACCCACATTGGATGTTTGCCGCAACAGTCTGGCCAGTACTCCGTCCAAAAAGTCGGTGGCGGCGCCCGCAGCCATCAGCGCGGCGGCAACAAGGTCCGCCTGCCGCGTCTCCTGCCGGAGCAAGCCATAGATGAAGGGCAGTAGGCAAAGGCGCGCCACAGACAGTGCATTGGGTATGGTGAGCACGCGCCTTTCTTGTGGGTCGCAAAGCTCGGGCATTCGGGGTACTCCCTCAGACAAAGACCTTTGCTGCTTCGACTATGAGCTTTGGCTGATTGACCAAGGCGGTGGCGAACAAGTTGAGGAGCGAGCGCTTCTCAGGCGCAGTGCGCAAATAGGCCTCGGCGGTACGGTTGAGGTCTTCGTCCGTCAGTCGCCAGATGGCCTCTTTCAACCGATAGAAACGCTCGTGAGCCTTCCCTTCCTGGTCATGCCACCGGTCCGCGTACTCCTGGAGTCGTTGTTGGGACACGTCGCTCTCTTTAATGGCCTGGGCTGCCACCTCGCCGGCGATTTTGGCGGCAATCATCCCGGACACAATGCCGCCGCCGGAGACCGGATTGGCCTGGCGTGCGGCGTCGCCCACTAACATGAGCCCGTGACTTACCATTCGCTTCAAGGGGCGGGCAACTGGTACGCCTCCTGCTACGGTCGTGAGCACCGAGACGCGTGGGAAGCGTGCGGCCAGGAACTGCTCCAGATACACCCACGCCGGCTTGGTTCGCGCGCAGTCGCCGGAAACCCCGAGGCCGATGTTCGCCACTCCGTTGCCCTTGGGGAAGACCCAGGCATAGCCACCTGGAGCGACCTCGCGTCCAAAGTAAAAGTGGCAATGCGTGTCTTCGATCTCCACGTTGCTAGCCGTCACCTGGGCGCAACTTTCGATGTCGTGCAAGCTCACATGTGTGCGCAAACCTGCCCATCGCCCCACGCGCGACTCCACGCCATCGGCACCGATAACGATTGAGCATTGCACGGTGTACGCCCGGCCAAGGTGCATTAGCTGTACCCCGTGTACCACACCGTCGCGCAGAATCAGGCCGGTCACGTTTGCTTTGGTCAGCACCTCGGCCCCTGCCTCTGCCGCCAAGCGCGCCAGGTCGTAGTCAAAAAGCTTACGATTGAGAATGTAGCCGAGGTCGCTTGTCTCCAGGCAGACACGCATTCCGTTGGGCGCGTAGAGGAAGGCGCCGCGGATGACGCGGTCGATCCAGCGCTCCTGGGCCTCGACCACCTGGGCTAGGCCTTTCTGCCCTACGCCTTCCGCACACCGCACGGGGATGCCTACTTCCCGGTCCTTCTCCAGCAGGAGCACGCTGGCGCCCCCCAGAGCGGCAAAGCGCGCAGCCGTGGAGCCCGCCGGGCCTGCACCTACCACCACCACGTCATACCGGGACTTCATCACGCACCTCCAGGCAGGCGAAGGGGCAGGCGTGCACGCAATTCATGCACAGCGTGCACCGTTTCCCATCTATGAGCAAACGGAGCTCGCTCAGCTCCAGGGCATCTACTGGGCAGACCGCCACACATGTGCCGCACAAGTCACACAAGTCATCTTTCAGGAGAAGAGTCTTCTGCTTCATGCCTCCTAACCTACGTCGAAGCTTGGGTAGTTAATCTGAAAGCGGCGCCGATAGTAAATCTTACAAGCCAAGAAGACCAGCGCCAGCACCACGAGGAAGCCAGGGAACAGGTAACAATAGGCGAGCGCGACAAAGAGCAGGCCGAACTTCGTGGTGCGCACACCCGCTGCCACGGTGCCCTTGAGGGCCGCGATGATGAACAAAGGCAACGCGGTCAGGGCAGGAGCAAAGATGAACCAATCGCGCAACAAGAAAGAACTGACCAAAGTGCCCACTTCTGCCACCAGGGCCAACCGTGCGCTGACACGGGGTCCGAAGAGCACGCCGATGGTTATCTTGCCGGCGGCGCGGTCGCCCTCCACATCCGGCAGGGTGGTGAAAAAGTAGAGGGACCACAGCGCGAACACGAAGGGCAACGCGTGAAACCACATCCCGGAATGCACCTTCCCGCGCACAAGCCATCCGCAGGCAAAAACAGCCAGCGCTCCCAGACCATTGCACAACAGCCCTGCGTAAGGCCGATCCTTGCACACAAAGGGCGGACAGCTGTACAGCACCCCTGCAATCAGGAAGCAGGCCAAGAGCGCTACCCCCAATGCCGGCTTGAGGACAAAGCCAAGCCCGATGGATGTCAAACCAAGAAGTCCTACCTCCACGGCCGCACTTCCGGCACTCAGCTCTCCCGTGGCGAGAAGGAATAGCTTCCTGTTGAGCCGGTCGCTCTCCATGTCTGCCACCTGGTTCAGCACGAACGTGGCGCCGAGACACAGAGTCACGAGCAAGGCCACGAGGATGTAATCAAAGTCCCATGCCCCTCGCCATGAGATACGGGCCAGCGAGTGGCCAAAACGGAGTTGGGCCGAGTGACCGGCAAGGAAGACCGTCCACACAGGAAAAAGCAGCGTCGGCCGCAACACGAAGACATAGTCCCACAGACGAAGCAATCGACTCATCGCGACCCCCAGCCGAAAAGGGCCTCGCCCCGTTACTGATGTGGCACCCAGTATGCCTGTTCATGCTGGAATTTACTCGCCCGTTCGGGAGGCAACGGATAGTTGCCGTCGAAACAGGCATGGCAATACCCGCCCCGGTCCTGCGGTACGGAGGCCAGCATGCCCTCCATGGAAAGGTACGCCAGCGTGTCCGCCCCGATGAACTGACGGATCTCCTCAACGCTCCGGGAGCAGGCAATAAGCTCATCCCTGGTGGGGAAGTCCATGCCGTAGTAGCAGGGGGAGATGATGGGTGGGGAGCTGACCCGTACATGCACCTCCTTTGCACCTGCTGCGCGAATCATCCGCACCAGATGGCGCAGAGTCGTACCCCGGACGATGGAGTCCTCCACCACCACCACGCGTCGGTCTGCCAGCACCCCGCGGACCGGATTGAACTTGACGCGCACGCTAAAATCGCGGACGTCCTGGTCCGGGTGGATAAACGTACGCCCGATGTAGTGGTTGCGAATAAGTCCCAGCTCGAACTTGATACCTGAGCGCCGCGAAAATCCTACCGCTGCCGTGTTGCTGGAATCGGGCACCGAGATGACGATGTCGCCCTCAGTGGGGTGCTCCAGCGCCAGCGTCTTGCCCAACTTGCGCCGGCACTTGTCCACGTTCTCACCGAAGATCTTGCTATCAGGACGCGAGAAGTAGATGAACTCGAAGATGCAAGCGGCGCGCGGGGCCTGTTCCGGCAGGCGCTCGCTACGCAGGCCGTTGTCGTCGATGACCAGCACCTCGCCAGGCTCCACCTCCCGGAGGTACTCGGCATCGATGAGGTCCATGGCACACGTTTCGGAGGCGATCACGTAGGCGCCGTCTTTGCGCCCCAAAGACAGGGGCCTGAAGCCCCGGGGGTCGCGCACTGCAATGAGCTGGGTGCGACTCATGAGCACAAGCGAGTAAGCGCCCTGGACCTGGGTCAGAGCCTCCATCAGTCGTTCTACCAGCGTTGCGCGCTTGGAGCGCGCGATGAGGTGGAGGATGACCTCGGTGTCTGTGCTTGTCTGGAAGATCGCCCCATCACTCACCAAGCGGCGGCGGCATGAGCCGGAATTAACTAAGTTGCCGTTGTGGGCGATAGCCAGCGGTCCGTCCTGCGCATTCACCATGATGGGCTGGGAATTGGCCAGGTGCGGAGACCCGGTTGTGGAATAGCGGTTGTGGCCGATGGCCATAGACCCGGCCAGGCGCGTCAGTGTGGCCGCATCGGAAAAGACGTCCGCCACGAGCCCCAAGCCAGCATGGCGCTGCATGTGCACAAAGTCACTGGCGACAATGCCGGCGCTCTCCTGTCCGCGATGCTGGAGCGCATAGAGGCAGAGGTACACCAATCGCGCCGCCTCGGGATGGCCATACACACCCACGACGCCACAGTTGCACAACGGTTTGTCTGTCCAGGTCGTTACCACGGCTGCTTCCAGTCAAAACTGCCCTGCAAAAAGAGCCAACCCCAGCGCCGTTCCGGCCACATCCGCGACCAGATCGGCTACACTGGCATGGCCACGTCCGCTTCGCTTGTCGTAGATCTCTTTGCCCACCCCCCAGCTCAGGGAGAACGAGGTCGCAAAAACGAGTGCATGCCCTCGTGACCACCGGCTCTCGTCGTGCGCACCGTAGTAGGCCGCCACGGCAAGGAAGGCGCTGACGAGGGCATGGTGAACCTTGTCCTCGCCGAGGAGGGGATCCCGCTTAAGAACTGTCACCCGGACCGGAGGCTTGGCAAGGGTGTCACCTGCAGCAGTGAGGGCCGCCTGCGCAAGAAGCGGCGATACTGACACCACGCCCACCAGCCCAAGTACAAGCCAAAGTCGCATCTACAGCCCCAATTCCGCGTGAATGCCCTGCATGGCTTTGAGCGCAAGGCCCAAGAACTCATCTAACTGGAGCCCAAACTCCTCGCAGGTCTTGATCTGCTCCCTATTGGCCCCCTTGGCAAAGGCTTTCTCCTTAAAGCGCCGCAGGATAAAGGGCACATCCACAGCAGCCAACTTCTTGCTGGGATGCATGAGCGCCGCTGCCACTATCAGCCCCGTCACGGGGTCCGACGCGTACATCGCTTTGTCCATCAGGGTTTCGCGCGGAGCGTGATTGTTGTGGCTTTTGATGGCGTGAATGACTTCCTCATCCACATCATACCCTGCCAAGAGTTCCACCGTACGCAATCCATGTCTTTCGGGTGACTGAGCGGTCTCTTCATAGTCCAGGTCATGCAGCAGACCGGCAAGGCCCCACTGCTCCACGTCTTGCCCAAAGTGGGCAGCGAGTTCCCGCATCACAGCTTCCACCGCTAGCACGTGTTTGAAGAGGTTGCGATTGGTGAAGCGCGATTCGGCTAAACGATACGCTTCTTCTCGTGTCAGCATCGTGGCCTCAAAAGTATTTGCCCGTGATCAAGATGTACGCCAGCACAATGGCGATACCCAAGGGAGATACATAGCGAATAAGTACTGACCAGATGCCCCGGAAGAGGAACTTGTTGCCGTGCTGTTCGATCTCGGCAGCGACGGCTCTTATCCCCCAGCGATAGCCCACAAAGAGGGCGATGCCCAGAGCGCCTACCGAGAGGGCGTAGTTGCCGAACAGGGCATTAAGGAACTCCAGAACCCCAACGCCTACGCCTGGTATCCGCGTCAGCACGGGAACGGCGCCGGTGGACAAAGCCGAGCCAATGCCCAGCAGAAAAGCCACCGCACAGGTCGCGACCACTGCCGATTTGCGACCCCAGTGGTGTTCATCCACCAGGTAAGCAACGGGCACCTCGAGGAGCGAGATGGTGGAGGTCAGCGCGGCCACGCAGAGCAACAGGAAAAAGGCCGCGCCAAATAGGGCTCCGGCTGGCATGTGGGCAAAGATTGACGGCAATACCACGAAGGCCAGACTCACACCAGCGTCGGGACGGAAACCCATGGCAAAGAGTGTGGGGAAAATGACCAGACCAGCGATAAACGCAACCAACGTGTCAGAAAGACAGATCCATCCTGCCGAGCGAATAATGTTCTCCCGCCTGGATAGATAGCTGCCGTAAGTGAGTATCGTGCCCATACCAAGGCTCAAGGAAAAGAAGGCTTGGCCCAAAGCCCTGGCAAACGCTTCCACGGAGAGTTTACTAAGCTCTGGCTTGAGATAGAACGCTAGCCCTCTTGAGGCGCCGGGCAGAGTCACAGCTCGGACGGCCAGCACAAGCAGAAGCACGAAGAGGATGGGCATAAGAATCCGCGACCAACGCTCGATGCCGGCGCCCACGCCCCCGGCGACAACCGCTCCGGTGAGCAGGATGAACATCAGCAGATATACTGTCGGCAGAAACGGGTGGGAGGCGAATTGCTCGAACAAGGCGCGATTATGCAGACGGCCCAACATCTTCTCTCTGAACACTCCAAAGCGGGGCTCGCTCGTAAACTGCTGCCAGATGGTCCGTACTTGCTCATCAGACGGGCTGCCGGCGTCCTGAGTGATTATGCCCTCCTCTGCCAGAGCGCGGCGAAGGTTTTCTGGGTCACTGCTAAAGTCGGTCCATACCCTCTCTGCTTCTTCTTGGCTATAGCGAATGTAGTTGGGAGTCACAACGGAACGCACGGCGTACTGCAATGTCCACCCAGCCACTACGGAATAGAATGAGAGGATACCGACGCCAGTAAGTACCCCCAGTGCCCCAATTACCTTCCATGGACTTCCAGGGACAAGCGTGCGAAATGCCCCGACGGGATTACGTTGCGTGTGGCGGCCCAGCGCCAATTCGGCGATCATGACCGGTGCGCAGATAAACACCACGCACAGGATGTAGAGCAGTACGAAGGCGCCACCGCCGTTTTCCCCTACGACGTACGGAAAACGCCAGATATTGCCAAGGCCGACGGCCGATCCGGCAGCAGCAAGAATGAAACCCACCGATGAGCCCCACGTGCCTCGTTCTGTGTGCCCTTCTGTCACATGGACCTCCCGTATCCACTATCCACGCCATCCGCTCAGAGTCTCACCGCTATGCGAATGTGTGCGGCGCCAGGTGCCAATCCACCGACCTCTGACCAGCACCGTTGCGCATGGGCGAGATCAGGACTCTCGTCAAAGTCGGAGAAATGTCCATCCACGTACGCATCGAGCATGCTGAGCAAGACCGCCAGGGCCAGCAACCAGTTTGCAGTGTTGCGGTTAGTCAGATGATACTCGCGTGTGGCAGGGTCGGTGGCACGTTGCAAGAGCTGGTTCTGCCATATGGCCTGCCCCGCCAAAGAGAGTTCGGTGGTCACTACCAGGGCTGCCTTCCATTTCTTTCCGTTGTACCATTGGCCCCACCCCGGCACGAGTAAGGAGCGCACCATCGCACCAGTCGGCGAGCGCCGCTGCGTGGCTTGTGAGTCGCTGGCAGCTGCCACCGGAAAGGCAAAGGAAGGTGCTGTAGGCGCCCCTGCCTCTAATGGTTGGACCGCCGTGCTCAGCAGACAAAGCCAGCCCAGTATGAGACTTCCAGCATTACGCACGTTCAGCCACTGCCTCGATCTCGACGCGAGCGTCCTTAGGCAATCGCGCCACTTGCACCGCCGAGCGCGCCGGTGGGTCGGTCGGGAAAAACTGCGCGTACACCTCGTTCATCGCCGCAAAGTCGTTCAGATCCGCAAGGAACACCGTGGTCTTGACTACGCGCTCCAGGCTGGATCCGGCAGCCCTGAGCACTGCGGCTAAGTTGGTCAAAGCCTGCTGCGTCTGCTCTTTTATGCCTGGCCCGACCAGCTCGCCGGTGCGAGGGTCCAGACCCAACTGACCTGCCGTGAATACCAGACCAGTCCCCGCGAGGACTGCCTGACTATATGGTCCAATGGCCTTGGGTGCATCACCTGTTGCCACGACAGTTTTCATTTCTCCCTCCCGAAGGGAAAGACATCCTTTCCATCCACTCTGCGCCATGGATGGGTGACGCCCTGTATAAGGAAACTCAGCAAGGTGCAGGCCCCATGAGGCGCACCTGGACCAATGCGGGCAGGTGCGCCTCGTGGGCGATCTCATCCAGGAACTTCCACTACCATCGCGCCCACAGCCAGCGAGCGTCGAGTGAGTACGACAGCCGCTACCACCATTCCCACCAGCCACCACAAAAGTGTAGCCACTTCGGCGTCCCCGTAGTTCCACTCGAAAAGGCCATTGACGAGAAAGGCGACAAAGCCGCACAGACCGGCTAATGTGACTTCTCGCAGGGCCGGTGAGCGCGCTGCTCGCCGCGCCGCCACCAGCAAAAGCAAGATGCGGACCATCAGGAAGGTGAACGCCGCAAGACCGAGAGCGCCCAAAGTCACCGCAATGTGCACAAAGTTGTTGTGAAAATGCCCCACCGCTTGCGTCTCCTCGGGCCCCATGTACTGCCGGTAGATAGCGCCTGTATCGATATCGCCCACGCCTGTAACCGGATGGTCCTTGAAGATGCGCCACCCGGTCTTCCACCAAGTGATACGGTAGGCGTTGGTCCGGTAGTGCGGGTCGAAAAAGTGAGAGACCCGAGCCTTGTACTCGCCTGGCACGGCAAGATACGCCAGAATGGCCAAAACCGGCACGACCACCACCAGGCGCCAGTCGACAAGCGAGGCCATGACCACCAGCGCAACTGCCAGACCCAGCCATGAGCCGCGAGTGTTAGTCAAGAAAAGGCACACACCGTTGGCAATCGCCGCTGCCAGGGCCAAAAGTCGGACTCTTGTCTCCTTCTGTTCGCAGGCTACCGCTGCGGCCACAACGGTCGCCATCATGGTCAGGCCACCGGCGGTCATAGAATTCTGAATGTGCCGCACTCGCACTGACGGGTTCACCACAAACGAACCCACGCCCCACAGTGAGTACAACGACATTGCGAGGAGAAAGGTAGCCATCAGGCGCTGCAGGGTGCGCTCGCTTTCCACGTTGCTCCCCACCACGTACACGGTGGCGATGAGCAGCAGCCGCTTAAGATACACGACCGCATTGGGCACGTTCACGGAGAAGACTAGGGCGACAAGTTCGGCCGCCACGTAGAGAACAAAAGCCAGTTCTAAGGACGTGCGCTGCAGAAGGAGACGTCTTTGCACCGCCATTCGAGATAACCAGGCGAGCACGGCGACGGCCAGCGCCGTCTGCGTCACCGCGATGCTAAACGGCATGGCGGCCACGGTTACGTAGAGCGCGCCACGTGTAATGGCCGCCAACGTTCGGTCCAGGCTGCCTGTGGTGTCGATGCTGCCTTCTCTCATACGCTGAATTGCATTTCGTATAGCTTGCGATAAAGGCCACTGGTACGCATGAGCTCCTCGTGGGTTCCCGCCTCCACTACTCTCCCCTGGTCCAAAACGACGATGCGGTCGGCATTCCTCACGGTGGAGAGGCGATGCGCAATGACGAGCGAAGTGCGTCCATGCAAGAGGTTGGCGATCGCCTGCTGCACCAGCATTTCCGACTCGGTGTCCAACGCTGAGGTGGCCTCATCGAATACCAGGATGGGTGGGTCACGGAGAATGGCGCGCGCAATCGCCAGTCGCTGGCGCTGGCCGCCGGAAACCTTCACGCCACGGTCGCCAATAACAGTGTCATACCCCTGGGGCATTTCCAAGATAAAGTCGTGGGCGTTTGCCGCCTTGGCTGCGGCAATCACCTTCTCCATAGGGACTCCATCCAGGCCATATGCAATGTTGTTCCGCACCGTGTCATTGAAAAGGATGGTCTCCTGGGTGACGATGCCTAAGAGCCGCCGAAGGGATTCGAGCGTCACATCGCGTAGGTCGTGGCCGTCAATCAGAATGCGGCCCGAAGTGGGGTCGTAGAACCTAATCAAGAGGTCAACCAATGTCGACTTCCCTCCACCGGAGGGGCCGACAATGGCTACCACTTCGCCCCGTTTGATGCGCAAGGAAACCTCGCGCAGGACCTCAGTGTCTCGGTCATAGGCAAAGGAAACGTTGTCGAACACGATCTCGTGGCGGAAATCCGGAAGGACCACTGCGCCTGGTCTGTCCGCCACTTGTGGCGGCGTGTCGAGAACGGAAAAGACGCGTTGCGCCGCAACTACGCCTTCCTTCAAGGCATTGTGCACCTGCCCCAGGAGTTTCAAGGGCTCCATGATGGAAAACAGGGCGCCGAGGAACAGCACAAAGGCGCCTGGCGACAGAGAGCCGTGGGCGCGCAGGGCCTCCATGCCTCCGACGTACAGTACCAGGACGCCCACAATGACCCCGATGTACTCGGTCACACAGGGGCCCAGCTTGCGTATGCGCGTCATGCGCACCACTGTGTCGAAAAAGCGCTGATTCTCACGCTCGAATCGACGGATCTCGTACTGCTCCCGCGCGAACGCCTTGATGACGCGCGCCCCGTAGATGCCCTCTTGGATAATAGAGGTCAGGTCGGCAATGCGCTCCTGTTGGCGGAGGCTATCCCGCTTGAGTTTGTTACCGAATTTCGCGATAAAGTAACCCGCCCCGGGAAAGACCAAAGCCGCCACCAACGTCAATTTCCAGCTCAAAACTAACATCACGCCTAGGTAGATAAGAATCATCAGCGGGTCGCGGAAAATGC
Organism: candidate division KSB1 bacterium; assembly: GCA_034506335.1. Taxonomy (NCBI): domain Bacteria; kingdom Pseudomonadati; species Candidatus Zhuqueibacterota bacterium. The sequence continues at coordinate 85,649 of JAPDPR010000002.1, read as the reverse complement.
TATTGATGGCCGCCGTAATGGAGGCATTGATCACCGTGACATCGTACGTGACGCGGGAGATCAGCTGTCCAGCCTTTTCGCCGTGGAAGAAGTCCAGTGAAAGGCGCTGAAAATGGCGATACAGGTCATTGCGCAGATCGCGAATGACCCCTTGCTCCACCGGCGCCATGAAGTAGGTTTGGCCAAAGCGAAAGAGGTTCTTCAGAAAAAAGCCGACGAGCATGACCACACACAGAAGGCGCAAGGCGTGGGGCCGGCTGTAGCGCGAAAAGATCCCTTGTAGCCGTGATTCCAGTTGCTGACGGAGGTTGGGCACTGGCCTTTGCACATCAGAGAGGGACAACCCCGCGGCACCGGAGCTTGCGACCGCGGCCTGCTGCTCCTGAGCCCCGAAGAGCAGGTTGACAAAGGGCATGACCAGACCAACGGACACAGTGCTGAAGGCAACAAAAAAGACCATACAGAGACAGGAAGCGACCAGCTCCTTCCAGTAGCGCAGCACGTATTTGATCACTCGTCGATAGACACGCATCTCAGTTGCCCTGCTCCCGCGCTCGGGCGTCCTTTGTGCAATCCCTCGAGCTCTCCATTATTGATCCCTGCCCGCTGAGTCGTCATTCACTTCGCGATACTTTGCCTCTTCCACATCCTTTCCTTCCAGGTCAAGGGGCGGATTGGGCTGCCGGCCTGCCCCTTTCACAGGGGGCCGTTGTGAGGTGAAGAAACCAGCCAGCAACCTCCACACTCTTAGGGCCAAATAGGCAAGGAGGGCAAGGAGAAGTACACGGAAAAGCATGAGTTCACCAGGGCGAAGGGGAGTAGTATTCGGTCCCGGAGAGGGGCCGTTCGATCTGGCGCACCAGGTCTTCGAAGTGCTCCTCATTGTTGACAAAATCGATCTGCGTGGTATTCACCACCAGGAGCGGTGTGGCATCATAGTGGAAAAAAAACTGGTTGTACGCGTCATTGAGCGAGCGCAAGTACTCCTCAGATATGTTCCGCTCATATGCGCGCCCCCGCTTGCGAATGTTCTGCATCAGTCGCTCCAGAGTGCTTTGTAGATAAATGACCAGGTCTGGTTTGGGGATATCTTGCTCAAGCACGGAGGCGATGTGGTCATAGAGCCACAGTTCTCTGTCTTCAAGAGTTAGGTGCGCGAAGATCCGGTCTTTGGCAAAGAGATAATCGGCGACGACCATTTCGTGGAACAGATCGCGCTGCGGGATCTCCTGCTGTTGCCTGTATCTACTGAGCAAGAAAAACATCTGCGTCTGGAACGCATAACGCCGTGGATCGCGATAAAAATCCGCCAGAAAGGGATTTTCTTCGTGCTTCTCGTAGATGACACGTGCGTTATAGCGTTCCCCCAGTTTGGTGGCCAGACTGGTTTTTCCGACCCCGATAACACCTTCGATGGCAATGTAGTCGCGTTTCACACTTCACCCCAGGGTATGGCCATGCTGCCGATTTGCGTGGTGCGTTGTACCACACTGGTGTCTCTGCAGTCAGCAAGCAGCTGGAGGACCTTCTTGCCGCCTGCTCCTGGAGGCCGAAGCGAGGGTGCCAGTTCCGCCAGCGGGACCAGGACGAAGCGCCGCTCGGCATAGCGCGGATGTGGAATAGAGAGATCGGCGTCCGAGTAGGTCAACCGATCGTAGAGCACGATATCGATATCCAGGGTGCGCGGCCCCCATCTCTGTGTTCGTTGTCGGCCAAGGCGGTCTTCGATCGCCTGCAGCAGTCGCAGCAGCTCGCGGGGAGGCAATGAGGTGGTCACTTTGCACACCAGGTTCAAGAACATCGGCTGTTCCTCGAGGCCGAGAGGCTCCGTCTCATACAAAGAAGAAACAGCGCAAAGAGAGGTCCCCGGCAAAGCCGCTATACCTTGCAGTCCCAAAGTGAGGTTGCGCAATCGATCGCCCATGTTGCTGCCCAGGCTGAGATAGACCTCTGCTCTCTTGCAGGGGTTACGCTTCGCGGGCAATTTCCACCTCGATGCCATCGCACACCCCTGGAATTGGGGCAAAGGGCTTACGGACCCGCACTACTACCCCCTGCACCGGGAAATGTTCCAACAGCGCCGCGGCAATGTTTTCTGCCAGGGCCTCGACCAGCCGAAAATCCCCTTGAATGACCACTTCCTCCACCACACGGTAAACCTGTCTGGCGTCGATAGTGTCGCGCAGGCGGTCAGTTCGTCCTGGCAGGCGGAGGTCAGCAGCCAGTTCCACGTCCACTTCGAAGCGCTGACCAGCATCGCGTTCGCCCTCGTCCACGCCGTGGTAGGCGTAGAAAACCATGTTGCTCAACCTAATAACGTCCAAGCGAAGAGTCGACTCCACAAGGCATTGACCGCTGCTGCACAGACGCCCGAGCTATTGTTTTTTTGGGGCTTTCAATTTATCAAAATAATAGTACAAAGTCAAGGCAAATTCCCCTTGGCAAAACAAAAAACCCCCGCAGCACGCTGCGGGGGTTTAGGGTTGTGCCCGTCATCAATACATGTCACTGCCTGGCGGCATCGACGGCGTGGATTTCTCTTTCTCCGGCTTTTCCGCGATGAGGGCCTCGGTCATAAGCATGAGGCCTGCCACGCTGGCAGCGTTTTGCAGTGCAACGCGCGCCACTTTGGTGGGGTCAATCACGCCGGCCTTCATCAGGTCTTCGAACTTCTCGGTTTCGGCGTTGAACCCAAAGGCGCCCTCGCCATCCTTCACCTTCTGGACGACGATGGAACCTTCCCAACCGGCGTTTTCGGCAATCTGCCGTACCGGCTCCTCAAGGACGCGGCGGACGATGTCCACGCCCACTTTCTCATCGCCTTCCACTTTCAGCTTGTCCAGGGCCGGAAGGGCGCGGATGAACACAACACCGCCACCCGGTACGATCCCCTCCTCGACGGCCGCCCTGGTTGCGTGCAATGCGTCCTCCACGCGCGCCTTCTTCTCCTTCATCTCCACTTCCGTGGCAGCACCGACGTTCAGCACGGCCACACCACCGGCCAACTTGGCTAGGCGCTCCTGCAACTTCTCCCGATCGTAATCAGACGTGGTGGTTTCAATCTGCTTCTTGATCTGGGCAATACGCCCCTTGATGGCAGCAGGATCGCCGCCACCTTCGACGATGGTGGTATTGTCCTTGTCAATGGTCACCCGCTTGGCCCGACCGAGGTCACCAGTGGTGGCATTCTCCAATTTGAAGCCTGCTTCCTCGGAGATCACGCGGCCACCGGTGAGGATGGCGATGTCCTCCAGCATGGCCTTGCGGCGATCGCCAAAGCCGGGCGCCTTCACCGCCGCCACCTTGAGAGTGCCACGCAGCTTGTTCACCACCAGGGTAGCCAGGGCTTCGCCTTCCACATCCTCGGCGATGACCAACAGGGAGCGACCCATCTGCGCGACCTTCTCCAGAATGGGCAGCAGGTCCTTCATTACGCTGATCTTCTTGTCGTGGATGAGGATCAGCGGCTCTTCCAGCACCGCCTCCATGTTGTCAGGGTCGGTGACGAAATACGGAGAGATGTAGCCGCGGTCGAACTGCATGCCCTCGACGACCTCGAGCGTAGTCTCGGTGGACTTGGCTTCTTCGACGGTGATCACGCCGTCCTTGCCCACCTTCTCCATGGCGTCAGCAATGAGGTCGCCGATGCTCTTGTCGTTGTTTGCAGAGATGGCGCCGACCTGGGCGATTTCGGTCTTGCCCGGCAGGGGCTTGCTCAGACGCTTGATCTCCTCAACCACGGCGGCCACCGCCATATCAATACCGCGCTTCAAGTGCGCAGGGTTGGCGCCGGCGGTTACATTCTTCATGCCCTCGTGGAAAATGCCCTGGGCGAAGATCGTCGCCGTTGTGGTGCCATCGCCGGCCACGTCGCTGGTCTTAGAAGCCACTTCCCGCACCAACTGGGCACCCATGTTCTCGAAGGGATCTTCCAGTTCAATCTCCTTTGCAACGGTCACACCGTCCTTGGTGCTGGTGGGAGCGCCAAACTTCTTGTCGATTACGACATTGCGCCCCTTCGGACCCAGGGTCACACGCACCGCATCGGCCAGTTTGTCTACACCGCGCTTGATTGCTGCTCGCGCTTCGGCATCGAAACTGATGATCTTTGGCATTGCTCTACCTCCCGTCAATTCTTACGAAGCTGTCTGAACCCGAGAAAAGCTCATTATTAGATGATCGCAAGGATGTCGCTCTCGCGCATGATGAGCAGTTCCTCGCCATCTACGGTCACTTCTGTGCCTGAGTACTTACCATAAAGCACGCGATCGCCTTTCTTCACTTCCATGGGGATCTTCTGTCCGGACTCGCTCACCTTGCCTGGCCCCACGGCAATCACCTCGCCCTGCTGCGGCTTCTCTTTCGCCGTGTCGGGGATGATAATCCCCCCTTGTTTCTTTTCCTCGGGCTCCAGAGGCTTGATCACCACACGGTCAGCTAACGGCTTGATGTTCATAGCTGCTCCTCCTTTGCTACCTTGTTCCATGTGTACCGTCCACCTCGAGCTGTTAGCACTCTCTTATGAAGAGTGCTAACAACGGGACAAAATATAGCGCTATCCTGCCAAAAGTCAAGAGACGATGCTAAGAGATCAAAAGCCATGTACCGCAATAGTGATAGAGCGTTCAACATCCGGCCCGAGAATGGCCAATTATGGCAACAATCGTCAATCCGCGGTGGTTTTGGCGCTGACGTTTGAGTTTCACCGTCATTTCCTTCGTTTACTTCTCACAGCACCTGGAAACTGATACACTTTTTTCCTTGACAATGTGCACGCGGTGGGGTATATTATGCTCAGAGGTACCCGCGACAGAGGCCGTCGTGAACGCGACGATGTGCAGAGGCATGCGCACCAGGTACCACTTCGCCCGACTCTGGGGTTCGCCGGCTATCGCGGAACGGACTTGTCGAAAAGGAAGGGGATAGCCATGAAGGAGTTCCTGGAGTACATCGTCAAACATCTGGTGGACGATCCGGACCAGGTCAAGGTGTCGGAGGTCTACGGGGAGACGACGATCGTGTACGAGCTGCGTGTGGCTCGGCAGGACATGGGCAAGGTCATCGGCAAAAATGGCCGCACCGCGCACGCTATCCGCGTGTTGCTGAGCGCCGTAGCCCGCAAATCCGGCAAACATGCAACCTTGGAAATCCTTGAGTAGCGCCGGTGCTCCCCAGAGGTTCCACCCGCCGGCGCAGTGCACGGTACCGAGCAAGTGGGCCGTGGCAGGAAGTGCACTACTCACGCGCAACAGCGCCCCAGAGCCGACGGCCTTTTCACGCTGACTCAAGTGATTCACTTGTGGTACGGCTCGCCCCGCAAGATACTCATGCCCCGGTAGAGTTGCTCCAGGAGCAAAACCAGGCAGAGTTCGTGCGGGAAGGTCATGGGTGAGAGCGACAAGACCAAGTCGGCCCGCTTTTTGACCCGCTCTCCGAGCCCGACAGGTCCTCCGATGAGGAAGGTGAGTGTTCGGACACCAGTCGTCGCATGGGTACCCAGGAAGGCGGCCAGCTCGGGCGAGGATAACATTCGCCCTCCAGCATCGAGTGCCACCAGGTACTCATGGGGGCCCAACCGTTCCAGGAGTCGTTCTTCCAGGCGAGCCGCGGCATGAGCGCCCGGCTGGTCTTTGACGTACACCACCTGGGTGGTGGCATAGCGTCCAAGTCGCTCCAGGTAGTCCTGCGCCAGGGCACGTATATGGCTGTTTTTCGGCACCCCGACCACTATGAGTTTCAGACGCATAGAGTTCCCTTGCCTCCTTAGGCGGACAAGATGGGTAGTGCTGTTGGATTATACGAAACTCTGGCCACACCATCAACACATTTCCGGGGGCCATCGCTTAGAGGGGGGAGAAGCGAGCCCTTCGCTGCAAGGAAGTTGGAGCTACACAGATGCCAGATGATGACAATGCGGGTGTAACCACTGCGCGCATCAAGTTTTGTGACCTGCGGTGCCAATATGCCTCCTTCCCTAAGGAGGAGGCAGTGGACGGCGCGCGGAGTTGTCGAACCTTTGCCGCGCTGTGGTGTGCACAGGTGCAGGCGCTGGTCCCCAAGAACGCGCCCTGCGCGGTCCAGTTCGGCAGGCGTCGCCCCAAGGCCAACCTGTGACTGGCTGATGCAAGGGGCGCGAAGTGAGGCGCCGCGCCTGCTGGTCACCGGGGCGAGTGGCTTCTTGGGCGGGCATGTGGCTGCCCTGGCGACGAGGTGGTGGCAGGTGTACGGCACGTGGCACAGTCAGGCTTTTCACCTGCCGGGCGTGCGCGCAGTACGGCTGGATCTTTGCGACCCGCAGGCCCTGAGACGCATCCTCGATGAGGTTATGCCCCATATCATCGTGCATTGTGCGGCTCTGACCGATCTGGACTACTGCGAGACGCATGCTGAAGAGGCGCAGGTGGTGAACGTCCGGGCAGCGCAGCTGCTGGCGCAGTGGTGCGGTGACCGCGGCCTCCGCTTCGTGTTCGTATCCTCGGACATGGTTTTCGACGGGTCCAAGGGCCACTATGCCGAGAGCGATCCCGTAAATCCAATCAACGTGTACGGGGCGACAAAGGTGGAAGGGGAGGAGGTGGTGCGCGCACACTGTGCCAACTATGTGATCGCACGGTCCGCACTCATCTACGGTCGGCCTCGGACCGGGGGCTCCTCTTTCTCCACGTGGATTGAGCAGCGCTTGGCAGCGGCGCAACCGGTGCCGCTGTTTACCGACCAGTTCCGCACCCCAATTTTGGTCTCAGAGTTGGCCGCGGCTCTGCTCGAACTATGCGCGCATTCCTGGGTGGGCGTCGTACACCTGGCAGGGCCGGAGAGAGTGGACCGCTTTACCTTTGGTGTGCAGCTTGCCCGCCTTTTGAGGTTTGAAGAGTCGCTTCTCCAAATGCGTGCGATGGCCCACCATCATCAGGTGGCACCGCGGCCGCGAGACGTGAGCCTGCGCACAGAGCTGGCCCGAACCCTCCTGTCCACCCCTTTTCACGGCATTGAGCGAGGCCTACAGCTAATGATTACTGAAGGAGGACCGGTGCAGGCTCTAGAGGAAGGACGAACCGACCCTACACCTACGGCATGAACGAAACGCTGAGAATAGCCCTTTTTCAACTGAACCCCACGGTCGGGGACTTGGCGGGAAACGCCCACTTGGTAATTGAGAGTCTTGATCGCGCCCGGGAGGCGGGGGCAAGAGTGGCGCTTTTCCCGGAGCTGGTGGTGACCGGTTACCCCCCCGAAGACCTTCTGCTCCGTCCGAAGTTTGTGGAGGACAGCGAAGCGGCGCTGCAAGGCATAGTCGCTGCATGTCGGGGTCTGGTCGCGGTGGTAGGGTTTCCGCACCGCGACCAGGCCGGGCTGTACAACACTGCCGCCGTGATCGCTGATTGTAAGCTGGCAGCACAGTACTACAAAATTTGTCTACCCAACTACGGGGTGTTTGACGAAAAGCGGTACTTTGTTCCCGGCCGCGAGGTCTTGTTGATCGATATAGATTCGGTGCGGTTAGGCGTCTCCGTGTGCGAGGACCTCTGGGTCCAGGATGGTGTGGTAGAAACCCTCGCTTTTAGCGGTGGAGCCCAAGTAGTGGTCAACATCTCCTGTTCCCCGTTCCATGCTCTGAAGGGGAGGGAGCGAGAAGAAATGATGACGGAGCGCGCCCGTCACTGCAGGATTTTCCTTGCATACTGCAATGTGGTGGGGGGGCAAGACGAGTTGGTATTCGACGGGCGGAGCTTGGTAATTGCGCCCACCGGCGAAGTCCTCGCGCGGGGCAAGGCGTTTCAGGAAGATATGATCGTCGTGGATCTTGATGTGGCTGAGGTCGCGCGCCTGCGGCGGAAGGATGCCGAATTTGCGGCGCGGAGGCGCTCCTTCCGCTCGCCGTACCGTAAGCGTCGCCTGCGCTTGCCAGATCTTCCTCAGGGAGCACGTGCGCCATTGCCAGAACGGCAGGAAGAATCCTTGACTGTGGAAGAAGAGATTTGGCGGGCGCTGGTGCTGGGCACGGCTGACTATGTGCGAAAAAACGGTTTTGCCCATGTAGTCCTTGGATTGAGCGGAGGGATCGATTCTGCACTGGTGGCTGCTGTAGCTGCGGATGCGCTGGGGGCCGAGCACGTAACCGGGGTTAGCATGCCATCAATCTACACCAGCGAGAGGAGCTTAGTTGATGCCGAGCGGCTGGCGCACAATCTGGGCATCGAATTGAAGGTCGTGCCGATACACAAAACTGTGGCGTGCTACCGCGAGATGCTGGCTGACCAGTTCCGTGGTTTGCCCGAGGATGTTACCGAGGAGAACATTCAGGCGCGCATTCGCGGCAACATCCTCATGGCCCTTGCGAACAAGTTCAACTGGCTGGTCCTGGCTACTGGTAACAAGAGCGAGCTTGGCGTAGGGTATTGCACCATCTACGGCGATATGGTGGGTGGGTTCGCGGTTTTGAAGGACGTCCCCAAGACGATGGTCTACCGACTGGCTCGTTACCTCAATGCATCGAGGCGGCGAGAGATCATTCCCGAGTCAGTACTACAGCGGCCGCCCACAGCCGAGTTGCGGCCGAACCAGAAGGACGAAGACTCCTTGCCACCCTATGCGGTGTTAGATCCCATCCTGGAGGCCTACGTGGAGCGGGACCTCAGCATTGCTGAGATCGTGGCCCTGGGCTTCGAGCCAGAGACCGTGCGGCGGGTGGTGCGCATGGTGGAAAAGAGCGAGTACAAACGCCGGCAAGCGGCGCCAGGCATCAAGATCACTCCCCGCGCGTTTGGCAAGGACAGGCGCATGCCCATCACCAATCGGTATCGCGAGGAATAGACATGGCCAGGTGCAGCTTGTGGCTGGTCCTGATGCCACTGCTTTTCGCTTCTGGTGCGAAAGAACAGCGAGCATCCGGACCTTGGCGCTGGCGCGAGGAACCTGTTCCGGCGAGGTGGTCTCAGCCAGTGGTCCAATGGCTATGGAGTGGACCCGCCACCGTCTGCCCGACAGCGGCAATTACGCCAGAGGCCGTTCGCTTTCTGGACGAGAGGGGAGAACTCCGAAAGGTCATGATGCGACCTCGTGGTTCCTCAGTGCTGACGGAAGCTGAAAGCGGATTGCTGGGTGTGATGCATACGCTCGGACCACCGGAAAAGCCGGTCACACGAGTCCAGGTCTACGATGCGCGTGGTCAAGAACGTGGCTCTTATGAAACCCAAGGGAAACTGGCGGAGCAATATCCAGGGGCAGTTCTGGTTGGTAGCGAGGGTGTGGTGTTCGGGTGGGCTGCGGATGCCCGGATCGAGTTTCACACCGCCAGGGGCGGCCGCCGCACGGTGAACCTCTTTCCGGATGCTCCACTGTGTCAGGAGCGCCCGCTTGCCATGGCCACCGACGCCCATGGCTCCTGCGTAGCGGTGGTGACCCAATGCTATGTACAAGCCGGCCATGGACTTGCGGACACGAACCATGCCACTGCCGTCGTGTTTTCCCCGGAAGGCCAGGAGAAGTGGCGCCGACCGCTTGCTGGAGAGATGGCGGCCAGCATCGCGGTTGCCCCGTGGGGCGCACTAATCGTGGCTTCCAGCTATACGTGGCAAAGCCACCACACGCGCCTGCTTCGATTCACGGAAGTGTTCGATGTCAAGGGAGAGAGGCTAGGGACCTTTCCGCTCTTGACGCGAAAGGTGCTCTTCTCCTCTGACCGGCGCCGCCTTTTGCTAGCCGAAAAGCGCTCACTTTCCTTCTTGAGTCTGGGCAGCGGAGGCATTCAGTGGACGTGGAACGAGCTACCTTCCGCAGAACATTTTGTGGCGGCAGTGGCTGCCACGGCATCCCTGGACACCTGTGCAGTAGTCGCCGCCGCCGCCCGGCTGAAGGATGCGCATTTTGTGCATGCCGACATGGAGATGGCAATCCTTGATCACCGGGGAGAGGTTTTAGACCGGCACACATTCTCCGGGCAAGAAGCACTTGTGCCGGTGGTCCATGCCACGCGCGATCTGAAGACCATAGCAGTCGGATTCTCTAACCACTACGTAGTGCTTAGGCGCTGTGATGAATAGCAGACGCTGCGTAGGCTTAGTGCTGGTTGCAGCCATGCACGCGGTTGGCACCGCGCAGGCACAGTACCCGTGGCCGGTGACGCCGTTTACGGCAAGTCAAGAGATTACGGGTACCTTTTGCGAATTTAGGGACACCGATCCGGCCGACCACTTTCACAACGGTGTGGACATCCCCAAGCCCGACGGTACCCCTGTCTACCCAGTGCAAAGCCAGCGCATCACCTCTCTCAGCGCAACTGGTTCCAACGCCTACGTGCGGGTTAGGGAATACGCCTACGTGCACATCCAGCCGAACCCCGCCCTAGAAGTGGGTGACCAAGTGTGGCAAAGCCAGACGGTGTTAGGCATCATCCTCACGGGCATGGGGCATGTCCATTTCATCGATGGCTACTCAGGTTCGGAGATTAACCCCTTGCGGGCGAGCGGCGGACTGACACCGTATGTGGACCCTTACCCGCCCATTATTCGCTTTGTGCGGCTCTTTGCGGACGGCAGCGACCGGGAGTTTGTGGACCGGCGGGTGTGCGGGCTGGTGGATATTGTCGCCAAAGTAGATGAGCAAAACGGCCCGCCAGATTCCCCTGTTTCGCGGAGAAACAATGGCACGTACAAGATCGGTTACCGCATTCTGACGGCCGACGGAAGCGCGGTGGTCTACGAACCGACCAATGACGGTGTGCGGTTTCAGTTCGACCAGAAACCTGACGACAGCTTTGTGCACAACGTTTATTTCAAAGGCCTCTCGACCACCTCCAGCCATGTCTACATTGTCACCAACGCAGTGAACACCAATGGTTACTGGAACACGGCGCAAGTGGCTCCTGGCCTGTATCAGGTTATGGTTTTCACCGAAGATACCCGCGGCAACCAGGCCACCGCGGCTGTGAGCGTGGAGGTGCTGCCACAAGATACCCTTCCGCCAGCAGTGCCCAGTCTCCGGGCCGTGCGCCACACCAACCAGGGAATCGAGGTCTCCTGGTACCCCAGTTTGGCTGAAGACCTCCTTGGATACCGCCTGTTCTATTCCTTCGACAACGCCGAGTGGCGGCTCTTAGATACGGAGAGTTCGCTGGGGCATCAGGCACAGGCAAGGCTTTTTTCGGCGACGGTTTCGCGTCCGCTTTATTTCCGCCTCATCGCGCTCGACAACTCGCCACAGAGGAACGCCAGTGTTCCCTCGGATGTGTACGGGCTTTATCATGGTCCACCGCCGCGCTGGCTCATCGTCGATGGCTTTGACCGTTGGGGCCCAGGTAGCGTCTGGTCCTTGCCCGCTCACTGGTTTGCTTTCATCTACGGTCAGGCCCTTGCCGCAGCGGGCGCGCACTTTCACACGTGCAGCGACGACGCGATAGCTGACCGGAGCATTCAACTACCCGATTATGAGGCGGTCTTGTGGTTTGTGGGGGACGCGGGTGCCGAGGACCGACCGTTGACGGACATTGAACAGGAGGCCTTGAAGAACTATCTCCGTGGCGGCGGCAATCTTCTTCTTTGCGGCTCCAACGTGGCTTCTGCCTTGGACGCGGAGTCGGGCGGTATGGGAGAGGAGTTTCTTCGTCTTTTCTTGAAGGCGGATTGGGTACAGGACAGCGCCGGTACCAATGAGGCAGTGGGCGCGCCCTGGTCGGTGTGGGAAGGCACGCGTTTTGAATATGGCACAAGACCGTACCCGGAGAGGGGCGGAGATGTAATCGTGCCCGTCGATGGTGGTGCACCTTGTTTACTGTATGGGGAGACGGAGCTGGTTGCGGGCGTGCAGTTTTCTGGGTTCTTCCCTGACGGTACTCAGCCTGGCAAGGTAGTCTTTGTGGCAATACCGTTGGAGACAGTAGCAGGCGAGGAAACCCTCGCAACCCTGTGCGCAAGGCTGTGCGACTTTTTCTTTGCCCAAACTGCGGTGATGCAGACGAGGAGAGAGGCAGACCTTGTCCCACATAGTCCCGGCTACTGTCTTCCCAACCCCTGCAACGAGCACACTGCACTGCACTACCAGGTGCGCACTAGTGGCCCGGTGGTCGTTGAGCTGTTCGATGGGGCAGGCCGGGAGGTGCGACGCTTCGAACAGGGGGTGCAGCCGGGCGGCTGGCATACTCTCATTTGGGATGGAAAAGATTGCTGGGGAACGGCAGTGCCCAGCGGCCGTTACCTCTTTCGGGTTTCATCCGCGGACGGGCGAACGACAGTGCCAGTGGCGGTAGTGAGATAGAGTCCTATCGCACGCGGATGATTGCCACCGGTCGACTGCGAAAACCGGGCGCAATACCTTGGCAGTAGTAGATCCCGGCGGGTACTGGCCGATTGTTCTCGTCCGAGCCGTCCCAGACGACGGGTGGATTTGCCCCCGCATTAACCCTCTGCGGCCGTAAGCTCTTGATTAGCTTGCCGCGCAGGTCGTAGATGCGAAACTCAAGTGGTGTCGGCTCGGGCAGGTCAAACGTGAGCGTCGTGGTTCGGGTAAAGGGATTGGGGAAGCACGGGTACAACCTGAACTCAGAGGGCAATAACTCCCCCTCGCCGGGGACACCGGCTACTTCCCGGGAGAGCTTGCTCTCATTACTCCAGCAGTCATACGCAGACACGGCGAAGTAGTAGCGGACGCTGTCTTGCAGCGGCCCCACTCTTACGCGCGTGCGTGGGCCTACGTCAAGAGAGACCTGATAGAACCCCGGGCGCGTGCCGTAGTGGAGGATATACCCGGCCACGTCGGGTTCGCTGTTGGGTTCCCACACGACGACCAAGTCACCGGCCTCTCCGGAGGTCACTTGCAGCAACGCCCAAAACGCCACAAGCAAAAGCTTCTCTGTAGCTTTCTTTCCCATTGCCTCACACATGCTTTTTCCACGACTGATGAGTGATATTGTGGAGAGCGATCTTGTAATTGAGGGCGCGCGGCGAAATGCCGAGCAGTTGCGCGGCCTCCTTCTGTACCCATCCTGTCCTTTCCAGAGCCTGCAGAATCGCTGTGCGCTCTAGTTCCGCCAAGTTCAGAGTGCTCAGGCTTCCGCCCCCAGTGCTCTCAGAGCGGCGGCGGTTCTGCCCACCCGCAGCGAAATAGTCCCTACCCGAAAGGGAGAGTTCGTTGGGGGTTATGGGCTTCCCTTCGCCAACGACGATTACCGCGCGTTCGACCAAGTTCCTGAGCTCGCGAATGTTCCCCGGCCAGGAATGGTTCTGGAGGAGGCGCATCGTCTCTTGGGTAAATCCGCCCACTTCCTTTTTCATTTCCGATGCGAACTTGCGTCGGAAATACTCTGCCAGGATAGGGATATCCTCTCGGCGCTCCCGCAGCGGCGGGATGTTGATCTGCACCACGTTCAGCCGGTAGTAGAGGTCCAGCCGGAAGTTGCCCAGCTCGATTTCGCGCTCCAGGTCCTTGTTTGTGGCGGCAATAAGGCGCACGTCTACGTTGATAAGCCGGTTGCCACCAAGCCGGCTGAAACGCTGCTCCTGAAGCACGCGCAGGATCTTGGCCTGCGTGGGGAGGGCCATATCGCCCACCTCGTCCAAGAACAGTGTGCCTTTATCGGCCAGCTCGAACTTCCCTATGCGTGTGGTGTAGGCTCCGGTGTAGGCGCCGCGCTCGTGGCCAAAGAGCTCACTTTCCAGCAGCTGGTCCGGCAGCGCGGCGCAGTTGACCTGGATGTAGGGTTTGTCCGCCCGCAGGCTGAGTAATTGGATCAGCCCGGCCATCATCTCCTTACCGGTTCCTGTCTCGCCCTGGATGAGCACGGTGGCATTGCTGCGCGCCACCTTCTTGATAAGCGATAGCATCTGGCGAATCTGCGGGTTGTGGCTCACCATGGGATAGTAGTAATCGAACCCGAAGGCATTGCTGCCACTCCGTTCCGCCACCTCTGGAAAGTCGCACCCCACCGCTGACGCCTCGGGAAGGGTGTCCACCAGTTCGTCCCTCATACCTCGCACACCTCGTTGTGGTTCAGCTTGCCCTGGCCTGGGCATACCCAAGGCCGCGCCAAACTGTGCAAAAAATCGACCATCGCGACGGCACGAGGAATGAGGCAAGGTGTTCCCAAGGGTTTTCGCTGTCATCGCAATGCTTTGAAAAACAAGTCGGTTACCTGTCGCCCATGAGGAGCCGCGGCAGCGCCCCGTTGTTGCGACCTTTGTCATTTTCTTCACATCTTGAAGTGTGCGCCAAATCACAATTTCAAATCCGTAATTACCCGGCTTCAATGTTGCGTTTCTGAACAGCTCCTGGTCCATGTGGCGGGTAATCGGTCAGCCGCGCTGGTGGAGGTATTCCTCCACTTGCCTGAGCGACAGGAACATTTCGCCTTCCCTCGGCCGCACCGGAGGAGGGCTCTTTCTCAGCACGCGGACCAAGCGCGGCAACATTAGGCCGTGGCGCAGAAGGAGCTCCTCATGGTGGAGAAGCTCTTCCCTGGAGCCGTCAAATCGGATCTTCCCCTCGGCCAGCACGATCACCCGACGGGCCAGGGTGTAGACGAGGTCGATATTATGGGAGACCAGCACGATCGTCTTCCCCGCCTGATGGAAGTCGGCTAAGATTTGGGCTATGCGGCGCACACCGGCAGGGTCTAGGCCTGCGGTCGGCTCATCCAGGACAAGCATCTCTGGGTCCATGGCCAAAACGCCGGCCAATGCCACACGCCGTTTTTCACCCTCGCTGAGCCTGTGCGGGGAGCGCAGCGCCACTGATGCGGGGTTGAGACCCACGGTGCGCAAGGCACGTTCCACGCGTGCTCTGACTTCCTGTTCGGCCAGGCCGAGGTTCCGGGGGCCGAAGGCAACGTCAGCCTCGACGGTCTCCTCGAAGAGCTGGAATTCGGGGAATTGAAACACAAGGCCGATACGCCGGCGCAGGGCCGTCAGCTCAGGGCCGCGCGCCGGAAAAGGTCGGCCATCCACCAAGACCCGTCCACTGGTGGGGCGCAGGAGGCCGGTAAAGTGCTGGATGAGTGTGGTCTTGCCGGAGCCGCTGGGTCCGACGAGCGCCACAAACTCCTGGTCTCCTATCTCCAAACTCACATGGTCCAGCGCGAGCCGCCCCTCGGGCACTGTCTGCCGGTATCGGTAGCAGACCTGCTCGAACGTCACCCTCATGCTGACTCCCCAGGCGAACTGCGCTGTCCCGGTTGTCCTTCGGCCAAGCTGCGGACGATCTGCTCAACTCGCGTCCACTCTGTTTCGGCGTAGTTGTCGCTCATGCCGGCGATGTGGTCGCAAATGGCCCGCACCAGCTGCGGAAGCTCGCCTGGCGACGCGATCCGACCGAGCACGTATTCGGGCATCTGGGAGGGAAAACGCAGGTAGAACTTGAACAGCTCGCGGATGATGCGCACCGCCAGGTCGTCGGCACGGTAAATGGAGGCGTGATATATGATTTCATCGTCGATGAACTGGTCAAGCTCCCGGTGGAGGGGTTCCAGTTCGGCGCTAAAATGGACCACAATGTGGGCAAATGGTCCGCGCGGAGGGAACGGCCGCGCCAGACGCGCCAAGTTACTCGCAGTGGTGCGGAGGAGGTCCGAAATGAGCGCATTGATGAGCCCTTTGATCAGAAGATTTCGGTAGAGAAAGGGGTCTTCCTTCCAAAATGTTTCCAGGCCAAGTTCGCGTTCTAGCTGTCGCACGATGGTCACCCGCCGTACCTGGTCCAGGGCCACAAAGTTGGCACGGATGCCATCCTCAAGGTCGTGCGTGTGTTGAGCGATTTCGTCGCAGATGGCCACTACCTGCCCCTCCAGGGTAGTCGGGACCTCCTGCTCCAAGTGGAGCCCCTGCGGGTCAAAGTCAGGGTACGCGACACCTTCCTGAAGTCGAGTGTGCTTCAAAATCCCCTCCCGAACGGCCGCCGTGAGGTTAAGACCTGGTCGTGCGTATTTTCGCTCGATATGGTCCACCACCCGCAAACTCTGATAGTTGTGCTTGAAACCGCCGAAGGACTGGGCGGGCAGGAGGCCATCCAGGGTGTCCTTGCCCGACATGATCTTGCCTAGTACGACCTCCCCAATGTGGCCGAACGGCGTATGTCCCAGATCGTGGCCGAGAGCGATGGCCTCCACCAACTCCTCATTGAGGCCTAGAGCTTTTGCCACCGTCCGGGCAAGCTGCGAAACCTCTAGCGTGTGGGTGAGCCGCGTGCGGTAGTGGTCGCCCTCGTCGGTGAGAAAGACCTGCCGCTTGTGTTTTAGCCGACGGAATGCGCGCGAGTGGACCAGGCGGTCGCGGTCGCGCTGGAACGCGGTCCGGTACGCGTGCGGTTGCTCGGAGCGGCCCCTTGTGGTTTCGGCAAGAGCAGATCGGCAGGCGTACGGGGCCAACACCTGGTCTTCCAAAGCTTCCAGATAGGCGCGTGTGCGCAGAAAAGCGTGCCCCTGTTCGGACTGCTGCGTGTGGTTCTGGTCGTGTTTCATCGAAAATCGCCCGTGATCTGAAAGGCTGCCCAATAGGCTGGATGGGCATAGACTTCACGCATGACCAAGAGCTGAGCCCTTTGCAGGGCCTTGGCGCGCGTCTCTCCCTCTGCGAGGTATCGCATGAAGCGTTTGACCATGACAGCGGTCGCCAAGTCGTCAACCTTCCAGAGGCTGGCAAAGAGCGAAGTGGCCCCGGCGAACATGAGGCTGCGGGTCAGCCCTACGATTTCATCACCACCGGCGAGCGCGCTGAGCCCGGTTTCGCAGGCGCTCATGGCTACCAGGTAGCTGTCCATGCGCAAAGCAAAGATTTCATGCGCCTCCAGTCTCCCGTCGTTCTCCCCGTCTGGAGCCAACAGGAGACAGGAGAACATAGGATTGACCGCGTCGTACTCCCCATGGCAGCTGAAAAGGTAAAGGTCAAAGAGGTTCCCGGCCCGCTTGAGTGCTGTCTCGGTGGCCGCCGAGCCCAAGAGGGGGTGCACGTCCCGGAAGCTCCGGGAGACGCTTTCCACTTCCTTTATGGCCATGGGCAGTCGGCGCGTCTGGTCCGGCAGCGCTGGGTCACCAAGGGCGAGGACCCGAAACTGCCCTCGGGGCACAGATAGAAAATGCTTTCCACTCTGCATGCACATCCCAAGCACTGTGGCGCTGGGAGCGGTGGCGATGGCGAAGCGCTCGATTAGGTACTGGCCTTGCGGGTCCATCAGGCACGAGAAGGGCACATAGTGCAGCGGGCCGTGAGGGATGAAGACCAGTGTGCTCGCCCCCTCCAGCGACTGGGCAACTGGCGCCTGAAGCATCTGCCAGAGGCGAGTGCAATGTGGTCGCACTGCCATCAGCTGCGCCATGGCCTGGCGGAGCTCACCCACCTGCGCGGCCAATTCGTCGCGGCCCACTGGCACCACATACGTCCTAAGTGACCTTGACGTCAAAAGCCAGATGTAAAGCCGTTCCTTGGTGGCAAAGAACTCCACAATTGCCACGTCGACGGGCAAGAGCGCCTGGAGGCGGTCTACGGGCCAAGGTTCCACACTGACCATGTCGGCCAGGCGGGGGTCGGCCTCCTTCAGTTTGACAAGCTGGGCTTGAAACGCGCTGCGCATGGTGACGAGCTGGTCGGTCAGCTGCTGCAGGCGCTGCCTCTGATCGGCGGTGATAGTCTCTTGGTCCAGGCTCCGCAAGCGGGCCACCTCCTCCTGGGCGGCGCGGATTTGGGATTCCAGCGTCGAGAGGGCTTGATAGGCTTCAGAGCCTGCCCGGTCGCCCACGGGGATCTGCCGGTTGCTCAGCAAGTCCAAAAAGCCGCGCGCACGTGCGCGTTCGGCTACAGCAAATGCCTCCTCATCGCGCCCCATAGCCACGAGCAGGTCAATGAGGTCAGCGTACACCTCCTGTTTATCGTTGATAAATCCCGCCTGGTACTCGGCTACTCTAATGCGGGCGCGCATCTGTTCAATAACCTCCACCGCCTGCATCAGGTGGGCACGGCTTTGCTCGTACTGGCGTTCCTCGCGAGCCAGCAAACCGAGCTCATGCAACGCGCGCCACTCCACTTCCGGCACAAAGAGGTTGCGGGATAGCTCAACGGCTTGCTGCAAGAGGCGTGCGGCCTGCTCGCGATCGCGCTGCGCACGTCGTACGGCGCCCAAATGGTAGAGGCACTGCGCCTCATTGCGACGGTCACCAGTTGCGCGACTGAACTGAAGCGCCTTGAGCAGGTGTGCCTCGGCCTCGGCAAGGCGTCCCTTGTGCACAAGCACACTTCCCATGTTGCGCAAAGCATAGGAGACGCCTCTCTGCGAACCGATCGTACTGTCCAGATGCGCTGCAGCGGAGAACTCGGCAAGCGCCGCATCGTGCTGCCCAAGAACCACATGAACAAGACCTATGTTCATGCGAATGGTCGCCTGGTCCAGGAGATCCCCGCCACGCACGGCAAGCTGCAACGCGGCATGTTCGTCCCGGAGTGCCTGTGGGGCATTGCCCGTGCTCAGGTGGACTAATCCGCGCGTGGCTAATGCTAACCCCAGTAGGGTCTTGTCCCCTTGCTTTTCAAATGCCTGCAACGCCCGCTCGTTGTGCCGCAGTGCGCGGTAATAGTCGCCTGTTTTCCAGAAGAGGTTGGCAAGGTAGTGGTCCGAGAGGGCTACTTTCTCCGGCAGCGCGAGCTTTTCGGCCTCAGCTCGAGCCTGCTGCTGGGTTTCGAGAGCGCTCTGGTAGTCGGCAAGCATTTCGTAGGCCAGGCCAAGGTTGTGGAGGGCATCCACCAGCCCTGGCGTGGGGTGCTGTTGCAAAAGCGCCACTGCGGCGCGCAGGGTGCGGACCGCGAGCGCTCCATCTTCGAGGTGGCGGATAGCCACGCGTCCCATGTCGGTGAGGTTGGTGGCAACCCCCACCACGTCATGCACCTGTTCGGAGCGGGCGCGTGCCGTCTCGTACTGGTAGAGGGCCGCCTGGTAGTCGCCGGCTCGCTCGTGGAGGATGCCCAGCTCGCGATGGAGTTCAGCCAACAGTTCCGGCTGATGTTGTTCTGCCAGTGCAATGACCCCTGACAGTGTCTGAATCGCCGGGGAAAAGTCACCCACTTCGGCATACAGGGAGGCGAGGTTGCGCGCCCGCCGCATCTGCAGCGGTATATCGCCTCTGGCGTGTGCCTCCTCGAGCAACTGGCGCTGGTACTGAATGCTCTTGCGCAATAAGCCGCCGTTGGCCGCGGCACGCACAATCAGCAGCCGCAGCCGCTGCATGGTGAGCGTATCCTGCCGCGCAGCCGCCATGGCCATGGCTTCTTCATAGTAACGAACAGCTTCGGTCCAGTCCTTCTCCTGTTCTGCCTGCATGCCCATGCGCACCCTTCCTGCCAAGGCGCGCTCCGCATACGTGGCCGCCTCGACTCTGCTCATGCCGCCATACCCCAGCAGTTGGGCACGCACGCCGACGGTGTCTTGCTGCGACAGAGACACTAACGTCGCACGAAGGGCCTCCGCAGGGGGCATTTCCATCAAGGACCGATAGAAAGTCTGAAGGAAGCGCAGCCGTCCTGAGCTCTTCTCGTGATCCTGCAACACGAGCACCGCACCGGTTCCATTCAAGGCGAATAATCGATCCAACAAAGAACGGGGGAAATCGCAGGCAGTGGAATCTAACAGCTCTATGACGCACAAGATAGCGTTGGACCCAAGTTCCAGAAGGTCCACGAGACGTAGGGATGACCCATCCTTAGTGCCGGCAAAGCGGAGGGCGGAGTGCAGGGGGGCACTCTCCTGCCCTTGCCAAGTGGCGTGCAAATGGATGATGTTGCTCCCCAATACCGCATGTGCGAGCTGCTGCGCCGCGACAGATTGATCGGGGATCGGCTGCAGCAGTTCCACCTCATACCCAAGCTGCTGCAAGGGCTCGCGAAGTCCCGGATCGGTGAGCACCAACATCGGACCGCCAGCACTGCGACGGCCTCGGGCAAGCAGATAGCTGGCGAAACTCGAACATACGGTCACCGCGGGGGCATCTGCGCCCAGGCATTGAATGAGGGCGGCCTGCATCGGCAGCTGAAACAGCGGGCCGTCGGGCACGATAACCGCTCTCCGAGCGTGGCGCAGCCAGGGGATCGCCGGAAGGAAAAGGCTTGTTGCCTCCTCACCGGAACGCTCATCGGGCCGTGAGGCAAAAGGCCGAACGAGCGCTTCGACCTTCTCGCTGCCGAGATCCAAACGGAACATCGCTATGCGCTCTGGGGTGATGACCCACAACAGAGTGGAGTGTGGGCCCACCAAGTAGGAAAGCGCCACCTCAGCTGTGTCGAGTGCCTGTCGCACGCCGGACACAGGCGGGGTTTGAATAGTGACCAACGACTCCAGTTCGGGCGTCACGGCGCGCAGCTGGGATAGCGCCTGGGTGTATTCCCGGCGCAGGCTGTCTTGCCTCGCACGCAGCTGGACCAGCTCGGGGGCGTTACGATGCAGCACCGCCGCAAGTCGCCTCATCCGTAGCTCGGTAGAGGTGAGCTCTTCGCGGAAGGTGCGGACCCAGTTCAAAAGATTCGTGCGCGTGGGACTGCTCAGGCGGAGAGGCTCGCCCGAGACGGCGTCCAGAAACGCATGGCTTCGCCATTGCTCACTGGCCTGTAGCGCGCCAATGGTGTCCCCGACCGCGGCAAGGTGGAAAATGTACTGTTCGTAAAGCTGACGGTGGCGGGCCCGCTCCAGCGGGAGCACACCGCGAGAGATTGAAGCCTCGCTCATCGCCCGGAGCTCCGCCAGGGCTTCATCGAAATAGGCCTTGGGGGCGCTGAGCCTGAGCACACTGCGTGTACCTTCGTCGACCCGGTCTGCCAATTCAGCCAGGCGCTGATTGACTTGCCATGAGAGGTCGCTGTAGCCTTTGAGCAGGCAAACGCGACGGGCCTGCAGCAGCGCCCGCGCCGCCTGGTCCCATTCGCCCAACAGGAACCACGAACGGGCAAGGTTCATTCTGCTGACCACTTCTTCGCGGGGCAAACGGCGCTCCACACTGAGACGCAAGGCCTCTTCAAAATATGTCCGAGCGTACTCGGCGCGCTGAAAGAGCTCTGCGGTATGACGCACCGTTTCCTCGAGGCTGCCTGCATGAAGCCTTTGGCTGTCGTGCTCCAACGTCAGGGTGCCCAGGAGGTTGAGAAGCTGCGCGCGGCGCTGGACCAAGAAGCGGGATGCCCCCTCCGCGTGGCTCAAAGCTCCGTCGACTCGAGTGGCGGCCGCGTCCTGCAGTAAAGGGTCGCCCGTCAAGAGTGCCAGCTGCGCCAAATTGATCGCGTTCACCACGATGCCGGCAACGATGTTCTCCCTCTCGCACAGGCGATAACTCAGCTCGAAATGCCGCCACGCCGTAGCCACGTCTCCACGCAGCAAGTGGAGATAGCCCAGGTTGTTGAGCACCGCGCCCTCAGCGCGTCGGTCTTTTCGCCTTCGGTAGAGGGCCAATTTCTGCTCGTTGTAGCGGATCGCGTCCTCGTAGCGCTTCTCCTCAACCAGGATGTTTGCCAGGATCGTATACACCAAGGCGCGCTCTTCCTCGGTGGTAAAGCCGAATGCTGCGCTGCCGCCCAAAGCCCCCATCTTACTGAGGTCAATGAAAGGAATCGGCACATACCAGCCCAGCAGGCCCACCTGAATGCGCGACGAAGATCCCTTCAGCTCCTTAAGCTTGCCGCTTTCCAAGAGCTCACGTGCGCGCGTCGCGTGCGCCAATGCATCGGCAGGCTCGCCCAGCAACCAGTAGTTGTAGGCAAGGTTGCGATGGAGACGCTGTACCTCCTCCAGGTTCCTCTGCTGCATTTCCATGGTCAGCGCCTGCTCAAAGTACTCGGCTGCCGACAAATAGTCCTCAGCCAGTTGATACAGGACGGCGAGCCTCTTGATGTTGAGGATGACCATGTCGTCCTTGCCCAAGTCGCGGTACAGGGCAATGGCGCGCTGGAGATAGCTCGGGCCTCGGTCAAAGTCCTCCACCACTAGTGCGCAGTGGCCCATGCGCTCCATGATCACAGCTTCGTCGCGCCGGCTCGCGAAGGTGGAATCGTAACGCAAAGCCAGATGGTAGTATTCGTACGCCTTCTGAAAGCCGAACTCGGCCAGGTGGTAGTAGTTGTTGGCGAGGTTGCGGCACAGACGTGCCTCCAGTTTTGGGTCCTGCGTCTCATCATTGAGGCTGAGGGCGACAGCGAGCGCATCAATGGCCCGTTCGTAGTTGCGCACAGGGCCTTGCTCGCCCGCCATGGTGATCGTCCGCAGCACCGAAAGGATAGGTGCAGTCACGGCCTCCAATAGCCGACGGGGGATGCTCTGCGGTCGGCTGCGCTGGATGCGGTCATAAGTCTCCAGCATCTCATAGTTATAGCTCTTGGTCAGATAGGCGTAGACCATTCGGTAGTCGCGTTCCAACGCCTTGTCCAGGATGGTGTTGGAGCGTGCAAGGAGAGCCGGGTCGATCCTGCCGGGTCTTCCTTGCAGTTCCGCCTCTTCGGTGGCCTTGAAGGAGAGGCAGAGGCCCAGGGCATAGAGGCGCACGGGGTCATCGGGCCTGTGCGCCACCATGGCCTCATACTCGCGCGTGGTCTGGTGGATGGCGCGCGCGTAGTACTGGGCCTGGATGTAGCCACGATGGGCCGCGATGTCTGCCGGTTCCAGGGCGAGGGCTTGGCGGTAGCGCGCCGCCGCCAGAGGGAAATACCCCGCCTGGAAGAGCTGGTCTGCGGATTGGACAAGGGCCCGGAAGCGCTCGCGACGAGCCATGGCGGCCCAGCGACCATTTGCTAAGGTGTCGAATTCGGCTTCTGTTTGTTCGAGCAGGGATACCGCCTTTCGCCAGTCACCGCCTTTGCGATAGGCCTCGGCCAAAAGAAGGCGGGCGCGGGCCACCACCGCCGGTTCCTCAGGGTTCTGCTCGGCTATGGGCTCGAGCTCCATGCGAGCAGCTTCGAACTGGCCAGTTGAGAGCAGCACTTCTGCACCACGGAGCTGGGCCATGGCTGCCACCCGCGGGGAGCGCGCGCGGTAGGTGCCAGCCACGTGCCGACAGCGGCGCACAAGGGCATTGGGATCGCCGCCCAGGGCTTCTTCGCCCAAAAGGCGCCCCATCGCCGTCCTCACGTGCTCCTCCTGGTTCGGGAAGTGCTCTACCACCAAGGCGTAGGCGCGTTCGGCCTCTTCCGGGGTGCCCAGAGCCGCAAGGCAGTCACCCACGCGCAGCTGACTCTCGGCTGCTACCCTCTGCTCCAATCCCTGTTTAGCAAGGAGTTGGCCATACGTGCTCAGGGCCTCCAGGGGGTGTCCGGTGGCCAGCTGCAAGGCGCCCAAGCGCAAGGCAATCTGCGCGGTTACTCCGGGCAGATCGCGGTGAGCAGCCAGAATTTCTTGTAGCCTCTTCACAGCGCTGAGCGAGTCCGTTTGCCCGGTGGCTAAGGCCAGGTCGACATGCTCGGCAGCAGCTAAAGCAAAGGCGTCCCGCTGTTGCGAAAGCCCCCTTTCTACCTCCTGGAGCGCGCGTTCGGCTAAACCCCGGTGGCCAAGAGCCCGACAAGTTCGCGCCATTTCCACAAGCGCCAGCGCCACCCACTTTTGCTCTGTAGGGAAAAAGTCCCGCACCCGGCGCAGCGCCAGCAGGCGCTCGTACATGGCCTCGCGCGATGCGGAGGTGGGGTCACCATACCCCAGAGGGGCCAAGGGAAAGTGCTGACGCGCGTAGTCCAGCTGCTCAGAGGCGGAAGCCATTCTCGGAATGAGCCCTTGCGGTGGGATGGCCCAAATGTCCAAGTTGCCCCCTCGATCGGAAGTGAAACACACCAACTCACCTGCCTGCCAGCAGGGCGCAAAGTCAAAGTGCGCTCCGCTGGTCAGCCACATCTGCACGTCCACCGGCGCTGAGGGCAGTTGCCCTGCTGAGGTTGGCAGACTGACCGGCGCCCGAACAATCACGGGGTGATCATCAGGGGTGATGCGGCCGTCACCGTTGGTGTCGTAAGGGAAGCGGCAGAAGACTAGCTCCTGTCCTGTTGGTGACCAGGCGGGCTGGCAGTCCAGGGTGCTGCCGTCCGTGATGCGCACCTCCCGGGGCAGGTCGGAGTGAGCCTCCGGGTTGGCAGGCGTAAGGGCGATAGCGCTTCGTACTGCAGCGGTGTCCCAACTGGTGTATGCCACCCACACGCCGTCCGGCGACCAGCTCGGCTCAAGACCGCCCTTGGTGGTTATTCTCTGCACCGCTTTACTCTTCAGGGTGAGGACCCAAATCTCCCTTCTACCGCTACGGTCCGAACAAAAAGCCACCTCTGCGCCATCGGGGGAAAAACACGGCGCGCTGTCCTCGCCCAGGTAATCGGTGAGTCTGACCGGAGCGCCGCTCGGCAGGACTGCCTGGCTGGTGCGGCGCACCTTGACCAGCCATATGTCACCTGCGGCATCGGAGCGCTTCGACACGAAGGCCAGAAGATTGCCGTTAGGACTCCACGTTGGGGAGTAGTCGTCGGCCTCATGGGTGGTGATTCGGTATGCCCTGCCCCCGTGCACTGGTCGCACCCAGATGTCCTGGTTGCCGCTGCGGCGCGAGGTGAAGGCAATCCACTTGCCGTCCGGAGAGAGCGCCGGTTGAAGGTCATCTGCCAGATGGGTAGTCACCTGGTGAGGGAGCAGTGCCCCCGTAGTCGTGAGCGTTTCGGCGTAAAGGGCCCACGCCGCGGCGAGCAGGAACGTAAATGCAATGTGACGGCAGCACCAGCGCATGAGCGTCGTTTACTTTTTCGTGCCCGGCCCGGACTCCTTGCCCTTGCGGCGCCAAGTGCCGTCCTCGTCCTGGACCCACGTACCTGGAGCGGACTCTTCTATGTTCATCTTGGCGAATACGGCGTAGACGGCGGAGGCTCCAGCACGGCTGGCGTTGGGGTTGAGCTCAAGCACGCGATCGTAGATGATCTTGCGGTCGCGGTTTTCCTCGTTCATGATGCGGAGGACAAGGCTCCGATACTCGGCATCCTCCTCCAGTCGCGGCAAAGGACGGAGCTCCAGAAAACCCTGGTTGTTCTCGCCAAGAGCTCCCTCGCGTTTGAACTCGTCGATGTCGTCCTTGTTGAACTTGCGGTTCTGCACTGCCTCCAACACTTCCTTCTTCTCCGTGGCCATCTGCGCCTTCTGGCCACTGTCGGCTGCGCGCGTGGAGGCAATCATCCAGCTTTCGTCCGCTACCTGCTGGTAGGTGCCGATGACCTGGTTTTCCAGCGCAGTCTTCTCCCCGGTCACCTGGACCTCGGGCGCCCGCACACTACAGCCGGCCACAAGGCAGGTGACCAGTAGTATCGATGCTGCGTACTTTCTCATGAGCCCGCCTCCTTGTATGTTGTCCGGGGTCAATATGCTGGTAAAGTCTCCTGCTTGAGCATCTGCAGGAAAAACGCCAGTGGGATGCGCGCCAGTTCCACGCGTCCTCCCCCAATGCGTACGGGAAAGTACCACGGCTGCGATAGGCGGATCGAAGGGTAAAGGTGCCCGTGACGCAGGTCAAAGTTGATAAGCCGCGGCTTGAAGCCGTGGTTAATGAAAAACCGCGCGCTGCGGATGCCGGCGTCAACCCCCTGTGGGTCCAGAGCGCGGAGCAAATTGTCGGCCACCCGGGGTCCGATCTCGGTGATGCGGAAGGAACCTTCCACCTCGATCCCCTTGGCAACGTCCAGACCTCTGCCCGCAAAGAAGAAATTGGCATTAATGATCCCCTTTTCCGGAGGCTGACCGCTTCGAGCGGCGAGCAGGGCCGAATTCACGCCGGAGAGGTGTCCTGCAATGCGATAGGTGGCATCCGCAAGGTCGACCGTCGGCAGTTCCGCGGCAACGCTTCCCCCGAAATTGCCATCGTATGCATCAATCAGAAGACTTGGCACCAGCACTTTTCCTCCGCCGATAAACGTGCTCATGCGCAGGTTGCTTGCACCATACCCGGCGAAGGACAATCGCTCCACGGTTAGCCACCCCTGCTCAGGAAGGGTCTGAGTGAAGTGGGGGACAAAAAGTTCCGGGTAGCGGCCGGCTGGTCCGGCAAAGGCGAAGCGCTCCTCGGAGGCGCTCAAGACTTGCATCGTCGACAAGTCGAATGCGTGCGCGAACGGAATGTCAGCTCGGATGCCTCGCAAGGACACACCACCCGGCAAAACGACTGCCGCAGCCGGAATGACCAGACTCCCGTTGATGTTCACTACAGACCCATTCATGCGCAGGGCGGCAGGGGCATGGACCTCGCCTACAAACTTGATAGTGTCCATGAAACGCACGGTGTCCGTGGCCTGCACGTGCAGGTCTGCTTCCAAAAACGCGCGCGGGCCATCAGTATGCAGCTCCATTGTGCCGGTCAGGTCGGCACGGGCCGCAACAATGGGCACCGCGACATGACCTTGCGCAAGAACTAATCGTCTGAGCTCCGGAAGGAGCAGCTCAAAGTGCGCGCTGGTACCGGTCACAGGAGCGGCGCCCAGCGCCGCGAATACGAGCGTGTCAACCTGCAGATCCACCTGTGTCCTGCCGAGGTCCGGCGTCAGGTCAAAGTCCGCGCCCACGCGGACGCCCGAGACTTCGACGCCGAACGTGGGGAATTCGCCCGCGAGCATAATCGAAAGTTGGCCTCGAGCATCAAACCTAGGCTGGCCGGGCCCAAGCCGCGCAAAACCGTGGGAGCGCAAATGGGTCTCACCACTGAGCCATAGCTCACCCAACTCGTCCTGCAAATCCTGGGGCAGAAGTCGGGGCAATGCATGGTGGCTAATCGCGAGGTCCTGCAGAATCACGCTGGCCTGTTGCTTGCGTGTCTCAAACTCTCCAACCAGACGCACAGAGGCAAAGTCCGGCAACTCCACCAGCAGGGAATCCAGGGCAAATGTCGACCACGGAGTGATCCGCGCCTTCCCTGCTGCTACCAGCTCCAAGGGGGGTAACGGTTGCATACCACCGTTGAGCTTTGCAGCGAGGGACTCCAGCACCACCCGTGTATGCAACGCGATATCTTTCAGTGTGCGGAGTTCGGCGGCAAAGGAGGCGGTCGCCTGTCCCTCCAGTTGACCCGTCGAGAGTTGGGCCAGGGGGAGAGCCGTGACCTCCACCTGCACCGTCCCCTGCCAGTCGGCGCTGGTCCGACCCGCGGAGATGTGGACCTTGCTGGCGAGCGACCCGCCCAACGCGCTATCTGCCTGCAGATCCGCGTTCACGCGCAGCAGCTGTGCGTCCCTCGGCACCCGCGTTTCCAACGCGAGCCTCGTCCCCTTTAGCGCGATTGGCAGCCCTGGGCTTCGGTAAACCGCACGACGGCACCAGAGATTGCAGATCGCGGCTGCCTCCCGTAGTCCGGCGCTGTCGAGCCGGCCTGTGCCTTCGACAGAGAACGTGAGGCTATCCGCTTCCGCCACGGTGGGAAGGCTAAAGGTGAGACCGCCCAGGTGGACTCGCCCCACTGCTTCAAGTGAGTGGCGGGCAGAGGCCGAGGGGAGTTTTCCTCGTAGTCCCGTACCGGCAAGAGACAGTCTTCCCGAGAGTTGCGACGGCAACCGTGAGGAAAGATCGGTGTTGGCAAAGAGAGGGCGCAGCGTTTCAATGAGGCGCCCCAGCGAAATCTCGCCCTCTTCTACGGCTACTTCAATCGCCGGCCGTCCTCCGAGGTCGTGCAGTGCGCCGCTCAATGCGAGCAACTGCTGCCTGGCCAGGCTCAAGCTCAGTCGTTGGAGGGCGTAGTTGCCGCCGAGCACGTCGCCCCTCGCCTGCGCGCGGAGCTCCACGGAGGGGAGCTGGCGTTCCATAAGGCCTGCGAGCAGCGAGCCCTCCTCGGCGGGAATACTAAGCCTTGCCCGGTGCACGCCTATGTCCAGCGTAGCTTCGACGTCGGCAAGCGTGTGTGCTTCCGCGGTCAGCTCGAAATCAAGTGCACCGCTCGCCGCAATCGGCGTGGAAGTGCGGCCACTTTGGCGAAAGAAGACAGGGGCCCTTGTGCATTTCAGTTGCGCGCGCCCTTCGGCAGCGCCCCAAGGGTCCCCCTCGCGACGCGGTACGCGCAGGCCTGCGGCCGCAAAGCTCAGCCCCTCCAGGCCAAACGCCATCTCGGAGCTGTCCCCCCTTATTGTCACGGTACACGCCGCTTGGCGAATCTCCACCCGGCGTAGGTCCAACGCAACGGGTAGGGCCGAGGCCGTGCGAGCCACCGAGTCGGCACGCTGGTACTCGGGTTCAGCCCGCCGGACCGAACCGGCTGGCTTCTGGCGGACTGCGAACACAAGGTCCAGGCGTGGCTCATGAAGGCTGATCTCATCTATCTCAACGCGACGCCTGAAGAGTGGTAGCAGCCGATAGTGCAGTCTGACGCGTTCCACCTTGGCTGCGCGAGCCGGGAACGCGAACGTATCGGCCCCAACGGGTGTCTGAATCTCTACCTGATGCAACGTGATGCCGGAAAAGGGATTGACGCGCACCTCAGCAACTGCGATCTTGCGTCCGAGCTGTGATTCTAAGGTGGCAATGACAGCCTGCTTTACCCTCTCTGAGGGGAGAAGGGCCTGGAGCAGGGCAAACCCGGCTGCCAACAGCAGCAAGTACAAAGCGAGCGTGCCGCCGACAAGCAAGAACCAGCGTCGTCGTCGGGGAAGAGACGTGTGTGCGCGTGACGTGGTCATTTTCACGAATGCTGCCGCACCGGTCAGGCCTCCAAGAGCAGCGGGCCCTCGGACACACGAGGAAGAGGAAAAGAGGCAGCCAGATCTCCTGCCTCCAGGGCCCGCAATGGGCTTATCTCCACCGGTTGGACTGGGTCACCGTCCTTAGTTCGCCTGATGTTGCATCCCGCTGCTTCTAACCACCGGGCCCACAAGCGCATCATGTCCCGCTTGGCAGTGGCAGGTGAATCAAGGCCATTGTCGTTCTTGACCGCACTAAATTCCTCCTCCCTTGCCACCTCCATGAACACCACACGCTCTGCTTGGGGCAACACGTCAAAGATGAATTGCTCAAACTTGTACCCGTTTTCTTTGGAGGGGTATACCCGTTTCCCCTCCTCGTTGAGGTAAGGTATCTTTTTCTCTGCCACGTGGTACGGGAGGCGGAACCCTGAGCTCTGGAGGCGCTGCAAGAAGTCCAAATTGAACACATGGATGGCGATGCTCCCTGCCCAATAGCGCAGGCTGCCATCTTCTTGCGTTGCCGTCAGCTCGGCAAGAGGGAAATCGCTGTACTCGATCACTGCGGCGCGGCCATCAACCTTTCCAGCTATGCCCATCTTCTCCAGGCCGTCGCGGCGGCGGAGGACCTTAGCGGAAACCTCTGCTTGTTCCACCAGATGGTAGCCCAGGAAGACTGGGTCGCAGATCTTGATAAGCACATTGTCCACCTGGAAGTAGAAAAGGAGTCTAAGGCCTCGCTCCTGCATATCGCGCAGGCAGTCGTTGGTATGAAGGGCGCGCAAGAGACCGCCATGGCCGTCAGGGCTGACGAAGATGCGGTGGGGGGCTTCCAGGAAGAACTTGCCCTGGGCGTCCATGGCAGGGAGCATCTGTTGGGGAAAGAAGCGCACGTCTTGGGCAGGCAGCCCAAAGTGATGGTGCCGCTCGAAGAACTCGACGGTGGCGGCGTGGGTGCTCTCGCTGGTCATGATGTACCAGGGCAAGCGTTGCTGGTAGCGCCTGCTGAGAGCCAGGATTTTCTCCGCGTGGAACTGGAATATGCTTTTGCCGGAGATGGGGCCGATGGGCAACGTGCCCTTGGGGTGAGGGTAGCCAAGGCGCGTGGCCTGTCCTCCGGCAACCAGAATTATGCCCACCTGTCCTGCCCGCAGCGCCTCCTCGCCGCGCACACGAGCTTCCTGCGCGCGGGTCAGCTGTTCCGGTGTCCGTGGGAGAGGGATGACGTCGGGCGGGTCCAGAGTGCCGGAAAAGTGTCGGGCCCGTGGGTTCAGTATGTACCGCCGCCAAAGCTCTTCCATCAGGTCGAGGTCGATGCTGGCCGCCTGGGCAAGGAGTTGTTCCTGCCTCTGTGGGTCAAGCGTGTCCCAGAACCTAAACACGTGTCCCTGCCCCGCCTGAAGAAAACGCCCTTTCAACTCCTCATAGTTGACGCGCACCACGAAATGTTGCCTCCGTCCTTTCCTGCCAGGACAAATACGGAAAATGAGCCACTATTGCAAACGGTGCTAAGCAAAAAGGGCTGTGCGGAAACAGCCCTGTTGCACGCACTGCGGCTTTGGGCTTGCTCAGCCGCGCGAGCGCAGGCGCCCGTTCTTCCGCAGGGCCAATTCCAACACCTGGTCCATGGTGTCCACGAAATAGAAGGTGATTTCCTTGCGCAGTTCCTCAGGGATTTCTGCCAGGTCTTTTTCGTTTTTGCGGGGGAGAATGACATGACGGATGCCTGCACGCCGGGCGGCAAGCACCTTTTCTTTGATCCCTCCCACGGGCAGCACTTTGCCGCGCAAGGTAATCTCACCCGTCATAGCGATATCGCTGCGGATGGGCCGATCGGTCAATAGCGACACCAACGAGGTGGCGATGGTCACTCCTGCCGACGGGCCATCCTTGGGAATTGCCCCTTCCGGCACGTGCACATGGATGTCGTATTTCTCAAAAACATCCTCCTGGATGCCCAGCTGGGCCGCTCTGGAGCGCACGTAGGAGAGCGCGGCTTGGGCTGATTCGCGCATCACTTCGCCCAGTTGTCCGGTCAGGGTCAGCTTGTTGCTGCCGCGCATCTTCGTAGCCTCGACAAAGAGGATGTCGCCGCCCACGGGGGTCCAGGCAAGCCCAGTAGCTACCCCAGGTTCGCTGGTGCGCTCTTTGACTTCCGAAAAGTATTTGGCCGGGCCAAGGTAGTCCTGCAGCTTGTCGGGCGTGACGATGTGCTTCGTGTCGCCGTGGGCCGCCACATCTTTGGCTACCTTGCGACAGATGGACGCAATTTCCCGCTCCAGGTTGCGCACGCCTGCCTCGCGCGTGTACTCCTGGATGATCTTGCGCACCGCCGCACGGGTGAAGGTGATGTGCTTGGGCTTGAGGCCGTTCTCCTCGATCTGCCGGGGGATGAGATACTTGAAGGCGATCTGCAGCTTCTCCTCGGCGATGTAACCTGGCAGCTCCAGAACCTCCATGCGGTCGCGCAGCGCAGGGGGAATCGTGTCAAGCACGTTGGCCGTGGTGATGAACATCACTTTGGAAAGGTCAAATGGGACCTCCAGGTAGTGGTCGGAGAAGGAAAAGTTTTGCTCTGGGTCCAATACCTCCAACAGGGCAGAGGAGGGATCGCCCCGAAAGTCTGCCCCGATCTTGTCCACTTCGTCGAGCATAAAGACCGGATTGTTTGCGCGCGCATTCTTCAGGCCCTGGATGATCCGTCCTGGCAGGGCGCCGATGTAGGTGCGACGGTGACCGCGAATCTCCGCCTCGTCCCGCACCCCGCCCAAGGACATGCGCACGAATTTGCGGCCCAGCGCCCGGGCGATTGAGCGGCCCAAAGAGGTCTTGCCCACCCCTGGGGGGCCAACGAAGCAGAGGATCGGCCCCTTGGAATCGGGCTTGAGCTTGCGCACCGCCAAGTACTCCAGGATGCGCTCTTTGACCTTTTCCAAATCGTAGTGGTCCTCGTCCAATACCCTGCGCGCCGCCTCGATGTCCAGGTTGTCTTCGGTGGAAATAGACCAGGGAAGTGAGACCAGCCAATCAATATAGGTGCGCGAGACGGTATACTCGGCCGCACCGGGTTGCATCTTTGCCAGGCGGTCCAGTTCGCGCATGGCCTCCTTGTAGGCCTGCTCGGGCATCTTGGCCTCTTCAATGGCCTTGCGCAGTTCGTTTATCTCGGCTGAGCGCTCGTCGCCGATGCCCAGCTCCTGCTGGATGGCCTTGAGCTGCTCCCGCAGGAAGTACTCCCGCTGGTTCTTGCCCAGCTCGCTCTGCACCTGGCTTTGGATCTTGGAGCCCAGTTCCAGAACTTC
The DNA here is from genome assembly GCA_034506335.1 of candidate division KSB1 bacterium. NCBI lineage: Bacteria > Pseudomonadati > Candidatus Zhuqueibacterota bacterium. The sequence goes on along the minus strand of JAPDPR010000002.1, from coordinate 53,737 downwards.
CAGCTCCCGGGTGAGAAAGACGGTCAGCCGCTCTAAGCGCTTCTCCACATCCGCGTGTTCCAAAATCTCCTGCTTTTCCTGCAGGTTAAGGTTGATGTTGGAGGCCACCAGGTCCGCCAGCCGCCCGGGGTCTTGGAGATTCATTGCCACCACCTGCAGCTCATCAGGCAGGTGGGGAACCAGGCTGACGATCTTTTGGAACTGAATCTGCACGTTGCGCATGAGCGCTTCGATCTTGGTGCTCGGTCGGTAGGATTCGCGCACCACCTTGATGCGCGCCCGATAGTAGGGCTCAGAGGAGGTGTACTCTAACACCTTCACCCGCTCAATGCCCTGGACCAGGACCCGCAAGCTCCCGTCGGGGAACTTGAGCATCTTCAGCACAATGGCTGCGGTGCCGACCGTGTAGATGTCCTCGGGGCGCGGCTCCTCCAGCTCCGGCTTGCGCTGTGCCACGAGCGCCAACAGCCGGTTGCCACTCAGCACATCGTCGATGAGTTGGACCGACGGCCTCCTGGCCACGATGAGTGGCGTGGCCACAAAGGGAAAAACCACAGTGTCGCGCAGCGGCAGAACCGGCAACTCATCTGGTATTTCGATCTTGGCCGGCGATTCAGGAATGACGTTGTTGTCCTGTTCCGTCATGGAAATGTCATGCTCCGGTTAGTCAATCTTCGATTTGCACCTCACGTGCCTGGTGCAGGCTCCCCTCATTCTTGTCGATGGTGATCTCCAAAAAGCCCTCGCGGTAGCGCGCCTCGATGGCTCCGGGAACCACGCGCTCCGGCAGAACGAGAACCTTCTCGAAGGGCCCGTAGCTGATCTCGGCCTGATGGAAGTACACCCTTTGCGCCTGGTGCCCGGTGTGCCGATACCCGCGTATGGTGAGCGTGTTTTCCCGCAAGGTGATCTCCATGTGGTCGCGCTGTACCCCGGCGAGCTCCAGGCGGATCACAAGTGCCTGCTCGGTCTCGAAAATGTCGGTGTTGGGACTCCACCCCAGGTCACTGACCCAGTAGCTCACGTTCTTGGTCAAGATTACCCCCCGTCTGACGCCTGGCTCGTCGCCCCCTTCGGCAAATTGCGCACCGGCGAGCCTTATCCCGGTCGGCATACTTGATTCCTCCAGTGATAACCGCAAATCGAACCACTGATAATATATGCAACTTGGGCATGATTTTCAACCACAAACTTCGCCCCGGGCAGAGGCCTGGACCATTCTCTGGTTGCAATTGCTTGGGCGAATTCGTATATTTGCCCGGTTCAAAATCTCGAACTCGGGAAGGAAAACGACACGGTGAGGTGCGTCCTGTGGCCTTTGAGCTGGGCACGCACTGTGAGTGGACATGGAACTTGTGACGGTAGCGATCATTGCCCTTGGCCTTGCCATGGACGCGACCGCCGTAGCTGCGGGAATAGGCGCTACTCTCGACCCATGGCGGGCACGCACGATTCTGCGCCTTGCGTTTCATTTTGGGCTCTTCCAGTTCTTCATGCCATTGGTCGGGTGGGGGATCGGCGAAGTGGTCAGCAGTTGGGTCGGGCGTTACGACCATTGGATGGCCTTTGCGCTCCTTGCGGGCGTAGCTGGGCACATGCTCTACCAGAGCCGGCGTCCTGCAGAGCTCCCGAAAAACGACCCTACGCGAGGGCTTTCGCTGGTTTTACTGTCACTGGCAACCAGTATCGATGCGCTGGCAGTAGGTCTGTCCCTGGCGGTATTGAGGATGCCGGTGTTATATGCTAGCGGGATCATCGGAGTAGTGGCTTTTGCGCTCAGCGGCATAGGAGGTGTGGTTGGACACACGACGCGCAAGTTCTTTGGCCGGAGCGCACAGGTAGCGGGCGCCCTGATTCTTTTGGCAGTGGCCATCCGCATCGTGGTCTCCCACCTGGGGCGAGGAATATGAGGGGGAGGGACCATCGCGCAGTCTACTCATGGCCGCGATGTGGACGGCAGAAGTGGGTAAGGTCTGGCACCGTGGAGGTAATTCTATGCGGAAAGAAAAGGGAGTCCTCTTTATGATGGCCGGAGCCATGATCGGGTTGGCGGCTGGATGTGGCCGCCCTACACTGGACGGAGAAGCACGCGCGTTCATCGAGGCACACGTGCAGGCGGTACAGCCGCTGGAAAAGGCCATGAACTTGGCGTACTGGCAGGCCAACGTGACCGGTGACCAGGCCTCGTACCAGCTGTACGCGGAATATCAGCTTGCTCTTCGGCGAGTGCTGTCGGACACCGCAGCCTTTGCCAAGGTGAAGGCGTTGAAAGAGTCGAAGCAGGTGCGTGATCCGCGCTTAGCGCGCCAGGTGACGTTGCTCTATAACCAATACCTCGCCAACCAGATCCCTCCCGACTTGCTCGAAGAGATCACTCGCCTCAGCACCAGAGTGGAAGAGACCTTTAACACCTTTCAGCCGGTAATGGACGGTAAACCTGTCAGCACCAACGACATTGCTGATATCCTGCGCCTCTCCACCGATAGCGAGCAGCGTCGTCGGGCGTGGGAGGCAGGCAAAGAGGTGGGTGGCAAGGTCGCGCCTGACCTCCTTCGTCTTGTCAAGCTGCGCAACGAGGCGGCACGGCGCCTTGGTTTCCCCAACTACTACTCCATGGCGGTGGAGCTGGCGGAACTAGACGAGGAAGGGTTGGTGACCATTTTCCAAGAGCTGGCCGAGTTGACCGACGAGCCTTTTCGCCGCCTCAAGGCCAAGGTGGACTCTATCTTGGCCGCCCAGTACGGCCTCAGCCCGGAGCAGCTACGGCCATGGCATTACCACGACCCGTTTTTCCAAGAGGCACCGCGGATTTACGAGTTCGACATTGACGGCTACTATCGGGAACAAGACGTGGTGCGGCTGGCACGCACCTTCTTTGCCGGGTTAGGGCTAGAGGTGGATTCAGTGCTGGCACGGAGCGACCTCTATGAGAGGGCTGGGAAGAATCCACATGCATTCTGTACCGACATCGATCGTGAGGGCGACGTGCGCGTCCTGGCCAACGTGCGCAATGACGCCCGTTGGATGGATACCATGCTCCACGAGCTTGGGCACGCTGTCTACGACGTCTACATTGACCGCCGGCTGCCCTACGTGCTGCGGGAACCGGCCCAGGCCTTCACCACTGAGGGCATCGCAGAGTTTTTTGGCCGTTTGGCGTTCAATCCGTTGTGGGTTCAGGGGATGTTGGGCCTTAGCGACCAGCAGCGCGAGGCAATCCAGGACGCCATGAACGAGAGTACTCGGCTGAAACAATTGGTCTTCTGCCGCTGGTGCCAGGTGATGGTCAACTTCGAGCGGGAACTGTATCGCGATCCGGATCAAGACCTCAACCGTTTATGGTGGGATTTGGTCGAGAGGTACCAGTTGGTTCACCGGCCTGAGCGGAGGGATGCGCCAGACTGGGCCGCCAAAATCCACTTCTCCTCATCCCCTGTTTATTACCACAACTACATGCTGGGTGAACTCATGGCCTCTCAATTGCATCACAGCCTGGTGAGCAAAGTCCTTAAGCGCCCAGCGGGCAGCGAGGTTGGATACGTGGGAGAGCGGAGAGTGGGGGTTTTCTTGAAGAAGCACATCTTCGCGCCGGGGACTCTGTACCACTGGAATGACCTCATCACCAGGGCCACTGGGCAGCCGCTCACGGCAGCGTATTTTGCCGAGCAGTTCGCCAAACCGTAGCTTCACTACCGAGGGAGTGGGAGGAAAAATGGGTTGACAATTAGGCAAAGATTTCTTAACTTAGCCTGCGACACGGTGGAACGTTGATGATGCAACAAGCGGAGGAGTCTATGACGCTCGATGCCCTGGGATTGATCGAGACCAAGGGCCTGGTGGGTGCCATCGAAGCGGCAGATGCGATGGTGAAGGCGGCTAAGGTGCAGCTCATCGGCAAAGAGAAGGTGGGCGGCGGTTATGTGACGGTGATGGTCCGCGGCGACGTGGGGGCGGTGAAGGCGGCAGTGGATGCCGGTGCGGCAGCAGCGGAAAAGGTGGGGGAGCTGGTTTCCGTCCATGTCATTCCGCGGCCACATGCAGACGTGGAGATGATTTTGCCCAAGCGCCCCAACGTGGAGGTCACTGAGTAATCGACCACCGCGAGCGTCGGTGACGGTCATGGATGAACGAGCCTTAGGCTTGGTCGAAACTAGGGGTCTTGTGGGGGCCATCGAGGCGGCAGACGCGATGGTGAAAGCCGCGCGTGTGCGCCTGGTGGGTAAGGAGCTGAGCACCGGTGGCCTGGTGGTGGTAAAGGTGGTGGGCGAAGTGGCAGCAGTGCGCGCGGCCGTAGCGGCCGGGCAGGCGGCTGCTGCGCGGGTAGGAGAGCTGGTTGCCACGCACGTGATCCCGCGGCCGCATCCAGATACAGAACTGATCGTCTATGAAAGCCAGGGGCCACCTCCTGCGGCAGACAGTACCTGGACCAAAGAGCGGCTTGAGGAGCTGCCCGTGCACAAGCTCAGGCAGCTGGCGCGCGAAACTCCAGGGGTCACTATTCACGGTAGGGCAGTCTCAAGGGCAGACAGGGAAACATTGCTCGCCGAGCTGCGGCGAGCCCTGGGCGTGTGAGACAAGGCTTCACGGTCCCGTGAGGCCTTTTTCAATTGTGCACCATGCGAGTAGTCAGGCTGCGTTCCTACGCCAAAATAAACCTCGGCTTGCGCATTTTGGGAAAACGGGCGGACGGCTACCATGACATCTGGACCATCTTCCAGCAGGTGTCGTTGGCCGATGAACTGGTGCTGGAGACGCAGCCGCATCAGTTGGAGGTGCTGTGCGACCACCCCTCGGTGGCAAAAGGTGAAGAGAACCTTTGTTGGCGAGCGGCTGCGGCACTCAAGCAAGCCACCGGGTGCCACCACGGCGTCCGCATCAACGTGCGGAAGCGCATTCCTGTAGGCGCAGGACTGGGCGGTGGCAGCAGCAATGCCGCGGTCGTGCTGGCCGCACTTAACGTGCTTTGGGGCACAGGGCTGAAACAAGCCGAACTAATGGACCTGGCAGCGACGCTTGGCTCGGACGTGCCATTCTTCCTCCTGGGGGGCACAGCAGTAGGGGAAGGGCGAGGCGAGCGCTTGACTCCGGTGGCGCTGTCTGATGACTACTGGTGCGTGGTGGCAATGCCAAATGTCGAAATATCTACAAGATGGGCTTACAGCGCGGCCAAATTTGACTTGACAAAGAGCCAGAAATGTAGTACATTTTCAAGCCTTGCAGAGGAGCTCTCTGACCGCGCGCGGTGGCCGAGCATCTTGGGCAACGACTTTGAGCAAGTCGTTTTTGACGCTTATCCTTCCATCGCCACGCTCAAAGCAGAGCTGACGCAGGAGGGGAGTTTCTATTGTAGCTTATCAGGCAGCGGCGGTGCTGTGTTTGGGCTCTTTGCGCGCCGAGATCGGGCCCTGCAGGCCCGACTGAGGGTGGCCAAGTCGGCCCTCGCATTCGTTGTACGACCAATCAGATGGGGTTGCGAGGGTATTACGAAGGCCATAGCCGAACAGCTGAGCACCGCGTAGAATCCACTTCCGTGGGAGGGTGGCATTCGGTCGCGGCCGCGAACGAGGCACCCAGGAGCTACACATGGAAATCACCGAGGTCTCAATTACCCTCCGCGAGGAGGAGAGGCTGAAAGCGTTCGTCAACGTCACGTTTGACAACGTGTTCGTCGTGCGGGGTATGAAAGTGATTCACGGCAATACGGGCTATTTTGTGAGCATGCCCAGCCGCAAGGCTGAAGACGGCACCTACCGCGACATTGCCCACCCCGTCACGCCCGAGTTTCGGGAGTACCTCGAGAAGACGGTTCTGGCTGTGTATCGCAAGAAGTTGATGGAAGAGAAAGGTTTGACCGAAGACCAGCTTCCGCCGGAGCTGCGTTGACGGTGGACTAGGTGGAACGGAGTCTTACTGGGGCGTCGTCAAGCGGTAAGACACAGGACTTTGGTTCCTGCATTCGGAGGTTCGAATCCTCCCGCCCCAGCTAATGGTGCAACGGCACAGGATAGGTCACAAGGCGTTGGAGAAAAGGAAGCTCGCCGGTATGCCCGAGAAGTTGAAAGTGTTCTATGGTTCAGCAAATGTGCCGCTGGCGGAGAAGATTTGTCGGTGCCTTCGTGTCAAGCCCGGGGCAATCACCCGCAAACGTTTCAGCGACGGCGAAATTTGGGTCAAGTACGAGGAGAACATTCGCGGCGCCGACTGCTTTCTGATTCAGCCCACCAACGCGCCTGCCGAGAATCTCATGGAGTTGTTAGTGATGATCGACGCGGCGCGACGCGCTTCGGCTAAGCGCATTACGGCGGTCATCCCCTACTTTGGCTACGCACGACAGGACCGCAAGGACCAACCGCGGGTGGCCATTACGGCCAAGCTCGTGGCGAATCTCTTGACCACTGCCGGGGCTGACCGCGTCTTGACCATGGACCTGCATGCGCCGCAGCTCCAGGGCTTCTTCGACATCCCTGTAGATCACCTCTACTCCGCCATGGTGGCCTGCAAGTACGTGCAGAACCTACGCATTCCGGACCTGGTGATTGTGTCGCCGGATGTGGGTGGCATCCAAATTGCGCGCGCGTATGCCCGTCGCCTCCACGCGCCCTTGGCAGTTGTAGACAAGCGCCGCCCGCGGCCGAATGTGGCGGAAGTCCACACTATTATCGGCGATGTGGCAGGAAAGAACGTGATGCTCGTAGATGACATTGTGGACACCGGCAACACACTGTGCGAGTCTGCGAGATTTCTCAAGAACCGGGGAGCCAAGGAGGTCTACGCGCTCTGCACCCACGCGGTTTTATCGGGGTCCGCTATCGATAACATCCGGGCGTCCGACCTGACGTTCTTGGTGGTGACCGATACTATCGCATTGCCGCCGGAAAAGCGCATTGATAAGCTGCGGGTAATTTCCGTGGCCGATGTGTTCGCCGAGGGGATCGAGCGCATCCATAAGGGGGATTCTATCAGCAAGTTGTTTAGTGTCAATTGATGGATTGAGGAATGGTACTTTACGTATGGAGCCTCGACGATGGTTACATTGATTTGTGAGAAGCGCGACAAGACTGGAAAACAGGCAGCCAAGCAGCTCCGCCGACGGGGGATGGTCCCCGGTATTTACTACATCGGTGGTGAGAACTCGGTACCGATAGCCGTGGAAGAGAAGGCACTGCGTGCGGTACTCCAGAGTGATGCCAACATTGTGGACGCACAAGTCGACGGTAAGGGGGTCAAGTGCGTGATTCGCGAGGTGCAGTTTGATCCGCTGCGTGACGTGCCGGTGCATGTGGACCTCCTGGGAGTGAGGATGGACCAGAAGGTCAGTATCATGGTGCCGGTGCGCCTGGTTGGTGTGCCGCAAGGGGTGAAGGTAGGCGGTGGCATTCTGCAGCAGGTATTGCGCGAGATCGAGGTTGAGGCACTTCCTGATGAGCTCCCGGAACATATCGACGTTGATGTGTCCAATTTATCCGTAGGCGAATCCATCCACGTGCGGGATATTGTCCTTGAGCGTGCGCATATCCTGACCGACCCGGCCTTGTCGGTGGCGTCGGTTACTGCCCCGACGGTGGCCCGCGAGGTGGCTGAGGCGCCCGCAGCCGAAGCCCTGGCAGCCGAGGAGGAGGCAGAAGCGGGAGGCGAAAAGGAGGAGCAATAGCCCTTCCTGGGCTGCGTGGGAGAAGATGGGAGAGGTGGCGAAGGCCGTTATCGGGTTGGGCAACCCCGGCCGCACCTATGCCAGGACCCGCCACAATGTAGGCTTCCTGGTAGCAGATGCACTGGCCAAGCGGGTGGGCGCCAGGTTTTCGGTCAAGACCCGCCTCTACGTCTTGGCCCAGGCAGAGGTGGAAAGTGTGGGGTTGGTAGTGGCCAAGCCGCTCACCTACATGAACAACAGCGGTCAGGCGGTGGCTGCTTTGATGCGGCAGCACAGGCTCCCGCCTGAGGCACTCCTAATCGTCCACGACGACGTCAACCTCCCCTTTGGGCGACTGCGGCTCCGAGCCAAGGGAAGCGACGGTGGGCACAACGGGGTGGCTTCGGTCATCGCTCATACCGGTACCGAACATTTTGCGCGTCTGCGCGTAGGTCTCGGTGCCCATTTTCCGCCTGGACAGATGGTCGATTATGTGTTGTCCAAATTTAGCCGGGAGGAGTGGCAAGCACTGCAGGGTGTGATCGAACGCGCCGTCGAAGCGTGTCTAACCTTCGTCACCGCCTCGATCGCAGAGGCCATGAACCAGTTCAACCCAGAGTACTAGGGTTCACGGTGGTGCGGAGCAGAGCGAGCAAGGAGAGATCGAACCAGTGGACGCCTGGACGCTGACGTTGGTGCTTGTAGGGGCAACCGGGGGTATCGGCCTCGTGGCTGCATGGGTCTATGACCTGGCCGTGAGGCGACAGGATATGGGGCCGCAGCAGGTGGTGGAGATCGCCAGTGCCATAAGACATGGGGCCATGGCATTCTTGCGGCGGGAGCTCACGTGGCTCTCTTTTTTCGTCATCGGCGCGACCGTGCTGCTGGCCGTGTTCATCAAGCCTCTCACTGGGGGGGCATTCTTGGTAGGGGCGTTTTGTTCTGGGTTGGCAGGGTGGCTCAGCATGCGCGCGGCGACTCGGGCGAGCGCCCCTACGGCGCAAGCAGCCACCTACAGTATCGGGCGTGCCCTACGGGTGGCTTTCAATGGCGGAAGCGTCCTTGGGTTCACCATCGTCGGGTTGGGCGCCCTGGGCTTGGTGCTGACCCTGGCCGTTCTGCATTGGGCGTTGGGCGGTGATCTGCCTGGTGTCGTCAATACCGTGGCTGGGTTCAGTTTCGGCGCCAGCTCGGTGGCGCTGTTCGCACGCGTGGGGGGAGGCATTTACACAAAAGGGGCTGACGTGGGCGCCGACCTTGTGGGCAAGGTGGAAGAAAACATCCCGGAGGACGACCCGCGCAACCCGGCGGTGATCGCCGACAACGTGGGCGATAACGTGGGCGACATAGCTGGCATGGGCGCCGACCTCTTTGAATCGAACATCGCCTCCATCGTCGGCGCTATGACCATTGGCGTCAGCCTTTACGGCACCAAGGGCGCGACCCTGCCCCTTCTCTTTGCCGGAATGGGAATCCTTGCAAGCCTGATTGGCTCCCTTTTTGTCCGCTGGCGCGAGGGCAGGGATGACACGTTCCAGCAGCAGACCCACAAGGCCCGGATGGCTCTCAACACGGGCATGTGGGTAACGGTGGGGTTGGTGATAGTGGGTGGATACTTCCTGGTGCGGTGGCAGTTGGGCAACGTGGGTGTCTACTATGCGACTGTGGCCGGCATTGTGGGCGGCATGCTCATTGGGTTGAGCACCGAATATTACACCTCGGATCGAAATCGCCCGGTCAGAGGGATTGCGCGAGCGGCGGAAAGCGGCGCCGCGATGAACATCCTGGCGGGATTGGGGGTGGGAATGCTCAGCACTGCCATCCCTATTCTCATCGCCGCAGTGGCGATCTTTGTCGCGTATCGCTTCGGCGGGCTGTACGGGTTGGGAATGGTGGCCGTGGGATTGTTGGCAAGCTTGGGTGCCGTGTTGTCGGTGGATGGCTACGGTCCCGTCACGGATAATGCGGCCGGCTTGGCGCAGATGGCCAAGCTCGGTGAAGAGGCGCGCCGGCGCTCCGAAGCCCTGGACAGTGTGGGTAATACCACCGCCGCAATCAGCAAAGGATTCGCTATTGCTTCGGCGGCTTTTACAGCCTTTGCCCTCTTCTGGGCTTACGGTCAGGCCCTCAAGGCGCGGGGTGTTGAGTTGTCCATGAGCTTACAGGATCCGGAGACGCTCATCGGCCTGTTCATCGGCGGCATGCTCCCTGTGGTCTTCTGCGCGCTTGCTTTGGATGCAGTGGGCAAAGCTGGTTATGAGATGGTCAAGGAGGTGCGCCGCCAGTTCAGGGAAATCGTGGGCCTGCGCGAGGGGAAGGCCAAGCCTGACTACCGGCGATGTGTGGACATCAGTACTCGTCGCGCCCTCCAACAGATGGTACTGCCCGGGGCCTTGGCAGTGGGGGCACCACTGGCGGTGGGCTTAGTTTTCGGGCCAGAGGCGCTGGGAGGCCTCCTGGCCGGGGCGATCGTTACAGGGTTTCTCTTCGCTGTCCTGATGGCAAACGCGGGTGGCGCATGGGATAATGCAAAGAAGTACATCGAGGCCGGCGAGTTCGGTGGTAAAGGTTCACCCGCGCACAAGGCGTCCGTCGTAGGGGACACGGTTGGCGACCCCTTCAAGGATACGGCCGGCCCATCGCTCAACATCCTCATCAAACTGATGTCCATCATTGCTCTGGTGTGCGTGCCGCTTTTCGTGTGATGGCATATCTGGATACATTGCACTTAACGACAAGGAGGTACAGAGTTTGAGGCAGTACGAAACCACCTTTGTGATCGACTCGCAGCTCAAAGGCGGGGAGATCGACGAAATCATCAAGAAGTTCGAGCGGTTCATTTCCGTCAATGGCGGACAAATCCTGGAGGTGCAACGCTGGGGGAAGAGACGGCTGGCCTATGAGATCAAGAAGAGGCAGTACGGCTACTACGTGCACATTCGGTTTTCCGCAGGGAAGGGCTCGATTATCCGCGCGCTGGAGCGCGAGTACCAACTCAATGAGGCGATCTTGCGTTATTTGACCATCGCGCTGGACAAGCAGGCTCTCAAGGCTGAGGCGCTCAGAAAGGAGAAGATGGGTACCGCGCCAACAGCCGCTCCTATACCGCTGGAGGCGCCCGAAGGTGAGCTGATTGCTGAGGAGGTGAAAGGAGAAGAACTAGGGCCGGTGGCAGAGGGCGAGGATGTGCCCGAAGGCGATTTCCCCGAAGATGCCTCATAACGACCCTCTTCCCTGAAAAGCTGGCTGAAGTGAACGGAGTGGCCGGGGTCATAAAGGCGATACGTGCAGCCTTGTTCTTTGGAATGCTGCGTTTACCGCGAAGGAGTGATGATGTATGGTTGACTTGAAGATGCCAGACATCAATACTGTGATTATTGCCGGTCACCTGACGTGCGATCCTACCTTTCGCAAGACAACGAATGGTACTCCTGTGGCAAATTTCTACATCGCCTGCAACAGGAAGTTCAAAGACAACACTGGCCAGTGGCGGGACAACGTTTGCTACGTGGGGGTGGTCGCATGGTACAAACTGGCAGAAAGCTGTTATGAGACGCTGAAAAAGGGAAGTGCCGTGCTCATCGATGGCGAGCTCCAGAGCCGCAGCTGGCGAAGTGAAGACGGTACTACCCGCAACGTGGTAGAGATCAAAGCGCGGCGTATCCAATTTCTCAACCGCCGCGCAGGTGAAGAAGGGGCCGATTTCCCCGATACTGCGGACATTACCGAACCGGAGGAGAGAGTACTGGAAGTAGCTTACCCTTCGGGGCAAGCCTTGTCATCAGGCGGAGGGCGGCGCAGCCCGGGGGAGAACCAGCACCGGCGAGAACACCGCCAGGAGATTGACGTCGGCGAAACCGACTTTGACTTTGGGTATCGAGGCTTGAAATTGTGACCGATGGGCGCTCAGGCGCCCTGCGAACCTAACGAGGGAGTTGTGCATGCTGAAGCGAAAGAAACGGATCTGTCGTTTCTGCGAGGAAGGGATTGTCTATATCGACTACAAGGACGACAAGAGATTGTTGCGCTTCACGACTGACGAGGGGAAGATTATTCCGCGCCGAACCTCAGGAACGTGTGCGCGCCACCAGCGGCAGCTGGTCAAAGCAGTGAAACGGGCACGGCACTTGGCGCTCATCCCCTTTGTGGCAGAGATCACACGGTAGCAAATCGGTGGACACGATATGAAGGTGATATTGAAGCAAGACCACGAAAAGCTGGGTAAAGCAGGTGACGTGGTGGAGGTAAAGCCTGGCTATGCCCGAAACTACCTCTTGCCGCGCGGCATAGCTCTTGCAGCTACACCGAGTAACCTGAAGGCATATCATGAGCAGAAGAAGCTGGATGCCCAACGTCTCGAGCGAGCCAAGAAGGGCGCCCTGGCTTTGGCAGAAAAACTGAATGGGGTCTCGTGCACGGCCACCGTGGCTGTGGGTGAAGAGGATCGCGTCTTCGGCTCGGTAACCTCGCAGACTATTGCTGACCTTCTCAAGGAGAAGGGCTTTGATATCGACAAGAAGAAGATCCTCTTAGAAGAGCCCATTAAGGCACTCGGCATCTACGACGTCGCGATCAAACTGCATCCAGAGATTGAAGCGAAAGTCAAAGTGTGGGTGGTGAAGGCCTAAGCGTGCCAGTTCTGCAGCCGGAGATGATGCACCTTCTCTGGCTGATCGCGCTCGCCCATGTGGTTGGTGACTTCGTCTTGCAGACGGATCGTGTCTTCCGGCTCAAAGTCACGAGCGCGTGGGGCGTGCTTCTCCACGTGGGGATCTGTGGAATAACGATGGTGGCAGTGTTGCTGCCCTTTGTTCCCGATGCGCGGATATGGACAGTGATTGCGGGGGTGACGGCGTGGCACCTGCTGCTGGATTGGAGCAAGGGGGTCCTGCGGAAGAGGTGGGGCAAGGAGACGATCGGCTTATTCCTCGGGGACCAGGCCTTGCACATTGTCGGCATCATAGGGGCAGTGTTGGTCTGCTGCCGATTCGCTGGACCACCCACGCCAGCTGATTCGTTGCGTTGGCTGCTAATTCCGCTGCCCGCCGTCATCGTGACAACGGCGGTGCTGGTGGCTTCGTTTGCTGCGGCGCCGCTCATCTACTATTTGCAGCAGCTACCAGGTGGGCGGCGACGCGAGGACCCAGCGCCTTTTCCGGCTTACTTGGTGCGTGTGCCTGGATATGTGGAACGGGCGTTGGGTACCGTAGGGGCCTATGTGGGGGAATGGGGAATGATTGCGTTGGTGGCGATCGTAGGGCGTTGGGTCTGGCGCCGGGGGCTGCACGACAGCGCAGCCACGGTAGAGGCACTGGCGGGCATTGTTTTTTGCTTGGTGATGGGGGTAGGTGCTCGCCTGCTTGTTGGCAGGTAGCCCGACGGGCATAGTCACGCCCGCCATACATGCCTCCGTGGTGGCCAGGGGCTGAGGACTACTTTCCTTCACAGCCAGTCGCCGGATCTCCACTCTGGGGACTATCTTGGTGTACCGGCCATTGTGTCGTCGGGCGAGTTCTGGTAGGTGCCGTCGACGATGCAGCACATGGTGAGGTCCTCCGGGCGTCTGGGTGCAGGCGCCTGAGGGATGGGCGGTAATTACAAACGTGAGGAGAGGGATTGACCATGGAGAATGCATTTCCGGCGTGTCAAAAGTGCGGAAGAGGGGTTCTGCTGCCGCTGTCCGATTATGGACGGGAGGGGGCCTCGATCATGTACAAGGCCTGGATTTGCTCCAATCCCGAGTGCGGGTTTAACATCAGGATCGACAACGGCGAGATAAGTATTGGCAAAGCTCCGACCCTCTCTCAGAAATAGCATCTCCCTGATCGGCACCGCCCCGGACAACGACGGCCGGGAGCTGTCACGGAGAGTATGGAGCGGCTAGAACTGTGGTTGCACCGCGCGCACTGCTTAGGCGTTACAGGATTGCCGGCGTGGTGCTTGTCCTCGCCTTGGTGCTGTGGCTCTACGTCAAGACCGAGAACTACTACGACTGGGTCTTCGACGTGCCACTGCGGGTCGTGGGCATCACTCCTGGCCTCACCTTGGGCAACGACCCTCCCCTCAGCGTACGAGTGCGCGTCAGAGGTCAGGGGCGCGCCCTTATAGCTATCAGCATCAGCCGCGACTTTGCCGTGACGGTCAATGCCAATCTGGGGCGTGGTACCCACCGCATCCCCTTGGGGGTTACGGACGTGACAATGGCAGACTATGGGGGCAGAATCGAGGTGTTGGAGGTCCTCTCTCCTAAGGAGGCGCTCCTGGTATTAGAACCTCGCGTGGAGCGCACGATCCCGGTGCAGCCTAAGGTCACCGTGCAACCCCTGAACGGTTATGCCGTAGTCGGAGCTGTCCATGTGGAGCCCGAATCGGTAAGCGTGGCAGGGCCGGAGTCGCTGGTGCGCACGGTCGAGCGATGGGCTACAAAGAGCCGTCAGTTTGCTCGGGCGACGCGTGATGTGCGAGTGCGCGTGCCGCTGGAGGAGCCGGTGGACCAAAAGCTTACCGTGAACCGGCGCGAGGTACTAGTGGTGGCAGACGTGCAGAAGCTCATGGAGCGAGTGATGCACGATATTCCCGTACAAGCGCGCAACATTCCCCCTGGATACAGGGCCTTTGTCGTTCCCCCAAAGTTAACGCTGACCATCGAGGGCGGGGTCGATGTGGTGACGAAGGTGAGCGCCGAGCAGATCACGGCGTACGTGGAGTGGAGACTTCCTGCCTCGCCCGAGCAGGTTGATTTTCCCGCGGTGATCGAAACCCCAGAGGGAGTGAGCTGGCGGGATGTATCACCCCAACGGTTCAAAGTCGTGCTTGAGCGCTGAACCCACCGGCAGCCTCGCAGCTTCGAGCGTCTCCAAAACCTATGCGCATCTTAGGCATCGAAACGTCCTGCGACGATAGTGCCGCAGCAGTCGTGGATGACGACCGCATTCTGGCCAACGTCATCTCCTCGCAAGGCATTCATCGCGAGTATGGGGGTGTGGTCCCTGAGTATGCCTCGCGCGCCCACATGCGCCTGCTCCTTCCGGTTATCAGACACGCGCTTGACCTGGCCAACCTTCAGACACGCGACCTAGAGGCAATTGCGGTCACCTACGGGCCGGGGCTGGCCGGGTCTATCCTGGTGGGACTCAACGTGGCCAAGAGCATGGCCCTCGCCCTAAATATTCCCTGGGTCGGGGTGAATCACCTGGAGGGCCACATCTTTGCCAACTTTCTCGGCCAGGCAAAGCCGCCGGTGCCGTTTCTCTGTTTGATTGTATCCGGAGGCCACACTCAGCTGGTGATAGTGGAGGCGGAGGGACGGTACCGCACCATAGGGCGAACCATCGATGACGCCGCGGGAGAGGCTTTTGACAAGGTCGCTCGCGTATTGGGGTTAGGGTACCCTGGAGGGCCAGCACTTGCCCATCTGGCAGAATCTGGCAACCCGCATGCTATAGCCTTTCCCCGGCCAATGATGGAGGAAGGCAATCTTGACTTCAGTTTCAGCGGGATTAAGACGGCGGTGTTGTACTACGTGCAGGGCCTCGGGGAGGAGGAGGCGCGCCGGCAACTGCCAGACATAGCCGCGAGCTTCCAGGCAGCGGTAGTAGACGTCCTAGTAAGGAAGACAATGGCAGCGGCGGCGAAATGGCATATGCGCACTATCTGCTTGGCCGGTGGAGTTGCTGCGAACACCGCTCTTCGCGAGGCACTGGAAACGGAGGCGGAGAGCCAAGGGTGCCGGCTCTATGTGCCGCCGCAGGAGCTGTGTACAGATAATGCAGCGATGATCGCGCGCGCCGGGCTCTCCCGCATTGAGCGCGGCGAACGCGCGGCTGATGAACTCCGTCCCGAGCCTGCGCTCACTCTCGGCTTTGAAGAAGAAGCTACCCTATCGAGGCACAACCCATGCACCGCGCCCTAAGCCACGTGAACATTGAGCTGGCAGGGAACCTCTTGGTGCTGCTTTTGGCCATACTGCTCGCCACTGCGGGAGCGGTCTTTATCTATCGCCGGACCAACCCCGTTGTGTCGAACCTCGTGAGGAGGACGCTTCTTGTCTTGCGCGCCGCGTGCCTTGTGGCGGTGGTCCTGCTCGTGTTTCAGCCTGTGCTGACTTGTGTCATCTCATTAGAACAAAAGCCACTCTTGCCGGTGCTCGTCGACCAATCGGCGAGCATGGCCCTGGCAGACGATAGCGGGAGCCGGCCCGCCCAGGTCGCAGCGGTGTTGGGAGATGCACGGCTTCTATCACTCGCCAGGAAGGCACGGATGCCATTCTTTGGCTTTTCCACAGGCTTGGGGGGCGAATTTCGACCAGGGCAGGACACGCTGCGTTTCGAAGGCCTCGGTACAAACATTGAGGAGACGGTACAGGAGCTTATCGCGCAGTTGCGCGGGCAGCCACTCGCAGGGGTGGTCGTTGTGACCGACGGTGCAGCAAACATGGGTGAACCTCTGACCCGGGTGGGCGAAAAGAGCCCAGTGCCTCTGTTTCCCGTCGCCGTGGGTAGTAGCAAGCCCCAACAAGACTTGGTCCTCCGCTCCGCGATAGCCAACGATTTTGCCTATGTGGGCACCGAGGTACCGGTGGAAGTGCGGTTGGTGAACCATGGTTTTGCCATGGAAAAGGTCAATATAGAGTTGCGCAGAGGAGGGGCTATACTTGATGCCACGAGCGTGCAACTGGAGGCGCGGCAGCCCGAGACGCGGGTCACCCTTCGGTTCAAGCCGGAGGCTCCTGGGGTGGAGCGGTATGTGGTTTCGGCCTCGCATCTTGCCGGTGAGCTGACCTATGAGAACAACCAGGCCGAATTTGTCGTCAAGACGCTCCCAGGAAAAATCAAAGTGGTCCTCATAGCGGGCAGGCCCAGCCACGACGCAGCCTTTCTGGCCCGAGCTCTTGAGGCCGATGCCAGTGTAGAAGCCCAGGTCTACATCTGTCGGCGTGGCGACGGCTTCTACCGCGCTACCCCCGACGGCGTGGCCCATGCATTGCAACAAGCCGACTGCCTCTTCCTGCTTGATTTCCCGGTGGCCGGAACTGGGGCCACGGTAATGGAGGCGGTGAGTGAGGCCTTGAGTTCCCGGAACCTCCCTTTGTTTTGGGCAGGCGGCGAGGATCTCGAGTTCTCCCGGCTGAACCCATTGTGGGAGCATTTGCCTATGCGCCGGGCCCCGCAGGTGGGCCCCGTTGAGATGCGAAGCGTCTTCTTGCCCTCGGGTGTCGCGCACCCGCTGTTAGCAGTCGAGGAGAGCGCGCAGGCAGCCATTGCAGCGTGGCAAGAGCTTCCGCCGGTTCCCTCTCGCTACTATGAGGTGCCCCTCTGGCC
Organism: candidate division KSB1 bacterium; assembly: GCA_034506335.1. Classification (NCBI taxonomy): domain Bacteria; kingdom Pseudomonadati; species Candidatus Zhuqueibacterota bacterium. The sequence goes on along the minus strand of JAPDPR010000002.1, from coordinate 36,787 downwards.
CAACAGCATAGTGCTCGCGGTGGGCCAGCCCACCCCACGAGCCCGTGGCAAGGAGGTGCCCCTCATCGTCGCTCGAGAGACACCGGAGCACAGAGCGGTTGCCCTGTTTGCCTCCGGCTTCTGGCGGTGGCATCTGATGATGTGGGGCGTGAGGGGTGACGACTCCGTCTATCCCAAATTCGTCCAGAACCTTGTCCGGTGGCTTGCACTGCGCGAAGAGCACAGGCAGTTGCGCGTCAGGACGGACCGACAGCTGTACCGAAGCGGGGAACCAATTCTGTTCTCTGCGCAAGTGTACACGCCCGATTTCCGACCTCAAGAGGGAGCCAAAGTTCAAGTCCAGGTGACGGGCCCTGAGGCGACTCGCGCGCTTACACTAGAAGAGGTAGGTGCTGGCCGCTATGAATGCAAGCTCATCGCTGGTGTCGAGGGGGATTACCGGTTTACTGCCAATGCGGTCGTCCCGTTGGGTCAGGCTTTGGCTGATACTGGCCATTTTAGTGTCACCCGTTGGAGCGTCGAATTCCTCAACACAGCCTCCAACCTCGAAGAATTGCAGCAGATGGCCGAGCGTTCGGGAGGAGCGCTGTCTTTGTGGAATGACCTTTCGCCGCTCCTGAAAAGCTTGGCTCTGAATCCTGCTCGGGAGGAGAGGCGGGTACAATTTCGTTATTGGGCGAGTAGCACAATCCTCGGGCTTATCGTCATCCTGTTAGGCATGGAGTGGTTCTTGCGCCGCCGGAAGGGAATGGTGTGAGAGCACGGGCTCGAATGTCTGAACGCTGAACACAATGTTGACGGGCGCATGAGGTGTGGGCCGAAAAAGGGCTTGCAAATGCGGCAGGGCGGGTGTAAATTTAAAAATCGTGGTTCACCCGGTACGAGGCCACAATGGCGCAGCACTACCATTCTTGCGGGCCCTCGCAAAAGGGAAAGATGCATGGCAGCCGAAGGGATCTCTGCATGAAGAAGAGGTCAAAAGCGAACATACTTCTGGGGGTGAGTCTTGGCGCGGTGTTGATGGGCGTAGCCCCTTCGGCGTCTGCGCAGTCGACAATGCTTGGGGGCACTGGCCTGTTGCGCGTGCAGTCGGCAGAGGCGATTGTCCCAGGACAACTGAACGTCACCGCGCATGGTCTGAGCTTTGTCGAGGCGCGCGATAACGCCTCCATGCTCGTCAAAGACTTTACGCTCAATGCCAGTCTGACCTTCGCCCTGTCGGAGACGTTCGAACTCACGGCGGGTATGGCGCTCTACCAGGATGACGGCCAGCAGCTCACGCCGATGCCGGGCGACACCAGGCTGGGGCTAAAGGTGGTCCCGTTCAGGTGGAACAGCGTGCGGGTTGGGGTGTATCCTATGGTCGTGTTGCCCACGGCAGAGTATCACAACGTCCCCTTCGAGCCCTACTCATCGGGAAAGACGGCGGCAGCACTCATGGGAATTGCCACCTTTGACCTTTGGCGCACATTTCCTGTCGCTCCCCTGAAGGCACATGTGAACGTGGGATACCTCGATCACGACCTTACTGATCGCTTCTTTACCGCCCGGGTTGACCAAGTTCTCATGGGTGTGGGCATCAAGGTACCCGTACGCTCCTCGTACCTTTTCACCGAGTACACGGGCGAGATTTTCTTGAACAACTCCTCTGTAAGGTGGTACCAGAATTCACAACGCTTGACTCAGGGGCTCCGCTTCTTGGGCCCGTTTTCGCTGGTGTGTGATCTGGCGTTGGACGTAAGTCTGACGCGGCGGGCCGAGGTGGAGGACGAGTTCCATAAGCGGTACGCAGACTGGAAGGTCACAGTTGGGGTCTCACGCAGGTTCACCGTCTTCCGCCAGTTGGATAGAAAGGCACGCGAGGCCAGGCTCCGGCAGCTGGAGGCTCAACGGGAGGCCGAACGCCTGCGACAACGACGCGAGCAGGCTGCCCGCGAGATGGAGGCCATGAAAAAGGAATTGGAAAAGCCTGAGAAGCCTTAGCAAGCCGGGCCCGAAATGTCGGGCAAAGCCGAGAGGAGCCCTGGTGTCCAGAGGTGCATGGCACATAGCAGTGGCGGTCTATGTGGTGATAGCCGCCTGGAATTCGGCGCCGGTGGAGGCGCAGCAGCCGGCTGCAGACCGGGAGATGGAGCGGATTGCGGAGCGGCTTTTGAGCGAGGCCAAAGACCGCATCAAGTCGGGATCACATTGGCAGGCTGCACGGGACCTTGCGCTCGTTTTGGATTACTACCCGGAGTATAAGAGAATAGATGAGGTGCTTCTCCTATTGGGTGGCTGCCTTTACGAGATGGAGCTTTACAATGCCGCTGCCGCCACTTACACCTATTTGGTCAAGAACTATTTCGGAAGTCCTCTCCTGGCGAAGGGGCTCTTGGGCTTGCAAAAGACGGCCTACAAACAGGGGAAATACCAGGAAAGTCTCCATCTGTACGAGGCCATCCTCCAGGCACCGCGACCGGTGGACGTGGACGATGAGGCTCGCTATTACGCAGGCCAGAGCTACTATAACATAAAAGACTATGCCAGCGCGCTGGAGGCCCTGCTCAACCTGGACCCTCGCAGCGACTATTACGGCTACGGCCTGTACACGGTGGGGCTCTCGCTGCTCAAGATGAAGCGTGTCACCAAATCGGTGGCCGTTTTTCGCAAATTGGTCTCGTTGCCGATAGTATCTGAGGAGCGGCGCGCAATCGTGGACGAGGGGCGCCTGACACTGGGTTATCTCTACTACGAGCTCGGCTACTACAAGGAGGCCCGGGGGTACTTTGCGGCCGTCTCACCCGAGCACCGTCGCTACCCGGAGGCACTGCTGGCGCGGGGTTGGGCCTCGGTGAAGATGGGCGACTATGAGGGGGCCGTGCGACCATTGGTAACCCTCGTGTCCCGCCACCCCCAGGACCCGAAGACCGAAGAGGCATTATTTTTGCTGGGGCGTTGTTACCTGCAACTAGGCCTGTTTGATGACGCAGTAAAAGTCTATGATAAGATCATTGAACTGTTTCCCGAAGAGGACAACCTGTCCACTTTAGTGCAACAATTGACCGACTTGCTGGGTGCCCAGGAGAAGGAGGTCGAGCGCCTGCGCGAGGACCTGCTGCTGTTGGAGGCGAGTCTTTTGGACGCAATGCACGTGGGTGGCGGGCCCAGGCTGCCACCATACCTCAAGGAAGAGAAGGCGCGGCTCGATGAGACGCGACGCGCGCTGTTGGAGAGTATAGTGGAGGAGCACCGGCGGTTCCTGGAAATGCATGCCACCATCGCGGCGTTGCGTGAGAACCTGAGTCTAAAGATGGAACGCAAAAGTTGGCGTGCCTACGCCGAATATGGAAAGTCGCGGGCTTTGTTCCTCAAAGGTACGGCGGGAGGAGCTCAAGGACGACCTGGTGGGCCGGAGCATTAGGACATGACAGGGCTACGGACAAGGCACTGGCACCAAAGGGTGAAACTTGGTGGGGCTTTGGTCATCGCACTGCTCCTGGAGGTGGGAGGGACTCCTGGCGCTTTGGCGCAAGTAGTGACCCAGGGCCAGATCTCCCCCATCGAGGAGGCGCGTCTGCACGAGGCGATTCGCGAGAACGAAACCCTTCTTGCGAAGTACCCGCGGGCTGAGTTCACCCCCACGGTGATGTTCCAATTGGCCGAACTCTACGCCCGCAAGGCGGATCTGGAGTTTCAGCGACAGATGACCGTCTACGAGGCGGACATGGCGAAATACGACCAAGGTCTTCTGCCGTCTCCGCCCACTATGCCACGCATCAATCTGCAGAAGACCATCGCCATAGCGACCAAGCTCCTCGACCTCTTCCCCACCATCGACTTCAAAGACCGCGTGCTGTATCGCCTGGCGATGAGTCATCTGGACGAGGGAAATCGAGACAGGGCCAGGGAATATTTCGATCGTCTCCTGGCGGAGGCACCAACAAGCCCGCTGGTACCGGAGGCCGATTTTCGTTTGGGCGAATACTACTTCGAACGTCGAGAATTCCAACAGGCCATTACTCATTACCGCCGTCTTCTCGACAAGTGGGATAGCCCCTATTTCGAGATGGGACTGTACAAGTTGGGCTGGTCCTATTACAACCTTAACGATTACGCCAACGCGATAAGCAGCTTTGTCTACTTGATTGAGGAAACGCGGGCGATTGCGTCCGGAAGTCGCGTTGCGGGAGGGAACAAGAACAAGGCTGACCTGCGTCGAGAGGCCATTGAATACATCGCCGCCTCCTTCACCGAGTTCGGCGGCCCGGCCAAGGCTCGGGCCTTCTTCCAGACCAAACAGGACCGCGACTATCCGATCCAGATTTTTCTAAAGATGGCCGACATCTACAATGCGCGTAACTTCTACGACGAGGCCATTGAAACCTACAGAACGATGCTCGAGGTCTTTCCCTTCTATCACGATGCGCCAGTACTCTACAAGCGCATTGTGGAGACGTATGAGCGGGCTGGGGAGGAGGAGAAGGCGAATCAGGCGCGCGAGGTGCTGGCTGCCAACTTTGGGCCCGGAAGTGCATGGCTTGCCCAGTACCCGGAGGGCGAGATCCGCACCAATGCCTTGCGACTGGCGCAAGAGGCGCTCTTCGAGTTGGGCACGTACTACCATGCCAAAGCTCAGGAGCAGCGCCAGGTCCGCACCTTCCGTCTGGCTATCGACAGGTTTTCCCAATACCTCAGCAAGTTCCCACATGGTGACAAGGCTTCTCAGGTCAACTTTCTCCTGGCCGAGTGCCTGTACGAAGTGGGGGACTTTGAACGAGCGGCAGAGGCCTATTACCAGTGCATGACCAACTATGAGGACGAGCGCTTCAAGGAGCAGGCGGCCTACAATCGCATACTATGCTACTACCAACTTTGCCAAGGTGGTGTGCGTGCCGACTCGATGACTGCCTATATTGACGATTTCCTTGGCTCGGGGGTCATGCAGCCCGTGCGAGTGGCACACCCCGCTCAGGCCCATCTGGTGCAAGCGTGCAACGACTTTGAGCGGTTTCTCGCCCAGAGCCCGAAACGGGCTGAGGTGCTGATGAAACTGGGCGAAACCCTGTATCAATTGGGAAGCTTCACGTTGGCGGTTCAGGCTTACCGAAAGGTAGCCGAGATTCCCGAACGTGGTCCGTACACCGCCCAGGCCATTACGATGATCGCCCAGTCTCTGTTCAAGAGTGGGCAGTACGAGGAGGCGGAAGCGTGGTACAATAGACTTGCCACGGCATATGCTGATTCTGCCGACTATGTGGAGCGGGCCCAGCGAATGGTGGCGTCGTCCCGGTTCAAGGCGGCAGAGGCGCTCAAAGGTCAGGGGCGATTGCAGGATGCTGCAGCGGCATTTGCGCGCCTTGCGGGCTCCGCGCGGGACCCGGAAGTGGCGGAGCGCGCCCTGTACGAAGCCGCCGCTCTGTTCGAACAGAGCGGGGCGACGGAAAATGCGGTGCAGCTCTTCGAGGACCTTCCTCGGTCGTATCCGCGCAGCAAACTGGTGGACGAGGCCCTTTTCCGCGCGGGCGTGCTGAGGCAGAGCATGGGGCAGTGGCAGGAGGCGGCGCAAGATTTTGTTCGCCTGGGCGAAGTTGCGCCCACCTCCACCTATTTGGCGAGGGCGTTATTCAATGCGGGAGCCTGCTACGAGAATCTCCAGGACTGGGCGGCTGCCCGGCGCGTCTATGAACGCTATGTGGCGCTAAGTGGCGTAGAGCCCAATGAACACGTGGAGGCACTTTTCAAGATCGGCGACATGGCGTTTAAGCAGGGCGACTCCCGAGCAGCCCAGGAGGCCTTTGCGAGAACCATCGCCCAGTACAACTCTTACATCCTGCGCGGTGAAGTCGTGGATGATTACGTGCCTGCTCATGCTCAGTTCATGATCGGTGAAATACTTTTTCAGGACTATTGTCGCATCCAGCTCGTACCGCCCCTGGAGAGGAATCTGGTGCGGAAGCGCGATGAGCTAAAGCGCGTCCTTGAGGCCTACAAGGATGCCGCCAAGTACAAGGTGGCGGAATGGGCCACGGCGGCTTCCTATCGTATCGGCCTGGCATTCGAGGAGTTCGTGCGTGCCTTCCTGGAGTCTCCCCGGCCTGACAACCTGACCCCAGACGAACGGCTGGTGTATGATGAGAAACTGGTGCAAACGACACAGCCTTTCAAGCTGCAGGCCCTTGAGACTTACCGCGCCAACGTACGCCGCGCCGAGGAGAGTAACATCGACAATGAATGGGTTGCCCAAAGTCGCAAGCGCTTGCAAGCTCTTCTCATCGAGCTGGGGCCGGACGCTGGGCTACAAACGGACGACGGCTCTGCACCTGGACAGAGGCCGGGGACGAATAAGGGATAGGGAGATGCGGTTGCGTACACGAGGCTTGTGTGCTGGGGCTCTGCTGTTGGTGGTAGTGTTGTTCGGTGCAGTGCCAGCCTGGGGACAGCAAAAGCCCGTCGAGGACAAACTCAACAAGCTCGTCTCCGACGTGGAACAGAAGGCCACTAGCCGCGACCCCTCAGTGGTAGAGGATGCGGTGAAAGTATTCGTGAACAAGATAGAGGTGCTGGGACGTCTGGAAAAACCGCAGGCTGTCTTCATTGTGCCGGGCAGCGACCCGCGTGTGGATGATATTGGCATTGACCGTTCGTTTTTTCAGGAGATCTTCCGTCCTGTTGAACGAGACGCGGTGCGCAAGACGCTCAACCGTCATGCGCTCGACTACATTCCTTGGTAGGTGTATCTGCCACCAGCACCAAAAGGCTGGGCAGGTGAGGCTGGTATGGGAAAGAAGAGGAGGAAGTGAGTTTGGAGACCATTGCCGCATTCTTTAAGCACGGTGGGCCGTTCATGTACGTCATCGCGTTGGCGATGGTGTTCGGCTATGCGATAGCGATCGAGCGGATTATCGTATTGGCGTTCAAAACGCGGATCGATAGCGGCGCATTTGTCAGCCGGGTTTTGGAGCTGGTCCGTTCCGGAAACGTTGCCCGCGCCATTGACTATGCCCGACGTTCGGATGCTCCCCTGCCGCGGATTGTCCGGGCCGGCCTGGAGCAACTGCACAACGGCGGCGGCGAAAAGGAGGTACAACGCGCATTCGAACTGGCTGCGTTGGTAGAGGTGCCCAAATTGGAGAAACGCACCCATTACCTCTCGACTATTGCCAACGTCGCGACGCTGCTCGGGTTGCTGGGAACCATTTTTGGCCTCATTGTCTCCTTCCAGGCCGTCGCCCAAGCTGAGGCGGCACAAAAGGCGGAGCTTCTTTCGGTGGGCATTTCGCAGGCCATGAATACCACCGCCTTCGGCCTCATTGTGGCCATTCCCTGTCTGCTTGCCTACGGCTACCTGCAGGAGAAGACCAACGGGTTGATCGACGAGATCAACGAGAGTGTGGCGCGCGTTTTTCACGGCGTGACTTCGGGCAGGGAGTAGGCAATGAACTTGAAAGCGGCACTTGGGCGGGGCCGCACTCGCGGCGAGGCGGACGTCAACATCATTGGCGTCATGAATCTCTTCCTGATTCTGGTGCCGTTTCTCCTTCTGACCGCCGTGTTTGTCAAGATCGCCGTACTGGAACTCTCTCTGCCCGCTGCCGGTCGTAAGGGTGGAGTAGCGGCGCAAGACAAGCCGGCCATCCTGAATATCCTGGCAGTGGAAGAGGACGGTTTCCAGCTCAACAGCCCCTACATGAACCATCCCAAACTGCCTAAGCTGGGTGGAGCGTTCGATTACAAGGGGTTGGCAGCGCAGCTCAAGGCGGTCAAGGCCAGGTATCCGGAGAGCGAAGATATCGTCATCTCGCCTGCCTCCGCTATTCTGTATGAAGTGATCGTCAAGGTGATGGACACCTGCCGTGAGGCGGGGTTCCCCAACATTTCGCTGGCGGGCTGAACTATGACCGTGGGTGGTTCCATGTTCTCGTCACAGGATTCGGCACGATGGCAGCCATTGCCGCCACGCAGGCGCGGGCGCACGGGAAGCTTTACGTTGCGCCTCACTTCCATGATAGACATGTTCACCATCTTGCTGGTTTTCTTGCTGAAAAGTTATTCGGCCGAAGGGCAGATTATGACCATTGCGCGGGACCTGCGCCTGCCGGAGTCGACTGCGACCTTGCCGCCTAAGACCACCTCCATCGTGGCCATTACGCATGAGTGGATCCTTTTGGACGGTCGCCCCATCGCGCGGAACGCAGAAGTCCTCGCAAGGGGGGAGCTGGTGATCCCGTCTCTCCTCAAAGAGTTGCAGGACCTTCGTGCGCTGACCGAAGGCATTGGGCAACTGGGCGCGGTGAGCACCTTTGCTGGCAACATCACCATTCAAGGGGACAAAAGTACGCCTTTTGAGCTGCTCAAGCGTGTGATGGTGACTTGCGGGCGGATGGGCTACAATGACATGAACCTGGCGGTGCTGCGTGCAGAGTAGATGGGCAGGAGTGCAGGTGGCCAGGGTTGGATGAGGTGGTGTGCAAGAGATGGCGAAAGAGCGAATCGTTGAGCAGCTGCAGATCAAAGTGACCCAGGGCGACGGCGCCGCTCAGCGCGTGTTAGGGGAGGGCGAACGTCTTACCGTTGGGCGTGCCTCAGCAAACGATGTCGTCGTGCGGAGCGAAGGAGTGCCCGAGCGGCATGTCTTGTTAGGGTGGCTGAATGGAAGATTCGTCGCGCAGATTCAAGGTTTTGTCCAAGGTGAGGTTTGGGTCGAGGACTCCCGGCTCAAAGTGCACGATTTGGTCAAGCATGGCCTTCTACCCCGCCGCGGCACCTCCTACCTTCTGCCCTTGAGCGCAGGAAAACAGGGCTGCCTGTATGTGGGCCCGGCGCGGGTGGAATTCGCCTGCGAACGGGTCAAAGTGCCCGTGACGGCGCCGCCCACGGAGTTCTCGCTCACGCGCAACCTGCTCAAGAGCCTCACCGAGGAGCCGCTGTTCAAGCTGGTGCTGAGCGGTCTACTTCTGGTTGTGGGATTCACCGTGTGGCAGTTGAGCGGAATGACCATCACCGAGCGAAAACCGGTGGACCTGGACAAAGTGCCGCAGCGCTTTGCTCGTTTTGTCGTTCGGTCGCAGGTCCAGCCGGTGGTAGAGAGTGCGCGTGGCCCGGCCGCCCCGTCTACTGCCGAGAAACCCAAAGCGGAAGAAGCGGAGAGAACCTCCGAAGCAGCTCGCCGGGGAGGCGGCGGAGGGGGAGCCGAGGCGCGGACCGTCACCACAAAGGGGCTTTTGGGACTGATCTCTGGCACCGGCGAGGGAGGTCGGAGTGGCACCCTGGTGGATATCCTAATGGACAAGGGGCTGGTGCACGAATTGGTTGCCGTGGCCGGTGAGAGCGACCTTAGGGTGGGAAGACGGGAAGGAACCCAGGGGAAAGGTGCTGGCCTCGAAGAGCTCTTTGAAGCAACGAAGAGCGGCGGCATCGACGACCTCCTCGGGGACTTGGACGCGAGTGTGCCCAGCGTGCAGCTCAAGAAGGAGGGGACTGTCACCGTCGAGCGCACCGCCACCGTCACTGGCAGTGAGGAAGCGCGTGGCCGGCGTGACCCGGAGGCACTGCGGGCTGTGGTGAGCGCCAATATGGGGCGCATCACCTACATCTACAACAAGTACCTCAAGCGCAACCCCAATCTCCAGGGCAAGGTCAGCCTGGATATCACCATCACGGCCAGCGGCTTAGTGAGCAAGGTAGAAGTGGTGGAGAGTACCATCACCGACCGAGAGTTCATCAACGAGCTGGTGAACGCAGTCCGCAGGTGGCGGTTTGACCCCATCGAGAGCGGCACGGTGATCGTGAACTATCCTTTTGTCTTCTATCGCGAGAGCTAAGGGCAGCCGGATTCTGAAGGTTGCCCTCGGCGCGCGGGCGCACTTCCCCGCACGAGGCCTACCTTATGCGCGTTTTTCCACCTTTGTCGGTGTCCGAAGAGACATGCCTACGGGCGAGGGATTTGTTCGTCCAACTGGACTTCGTCGTTGCCTTAAGGACCCTCCTCGCCTGTGATCTTGCGGCGGACATTCCAGCATGCAAAACTTTCAGCAGCAACAGCACCCTGCTTCTGCCAGGCTGAGCTCGGGAGGGGCGGCCATGCCCTGGCCCCAGAGTGAAAGGGATATGCCGGTGCTGGAGGCCGAACACACGCTTAGCACACCTTTAGGGCAGCCGACCTCGCTCCGGCCGCTCGATGACTCAACCGGTTCTTGCTGCTATCGGCAAGCCATGCGCCGTAACCCCTTGGGCAAACACGGCCGGCATCGTAGCTGTGTCGGTGTGCGGCCCATTCTTCTCCTTTTGCCGCCAGTCAAGCAGGGCTCACTTCTTTCCGTTTGCTCCTCCATATGAGAAGGCGCGACCGTCTCTACACCCTGAGCTGCAGGGCGGTGCTAGTTTCTGCCCTCATTGCCTGGCTCGACGGCGACTGGTTCTCCCAGCGAGGTGAGTCCGCCCACCGTGGACAGGTGTGCCAGCAGATTGATGCGCCTTACTCCTTGGCGAGTCACGACAGCGCCTCAGTCTCAATGGTGTACGTGGCTTTTCCCGACCAGGGAGATACTGTGGTGCCGGCTTTCTGGCGAGAGCTGGAGGTGGTTTTCTCCGACTATTTTGCCAAGATGTCAGGGGGGCGACACCGGCCCCAGCTTTGCACCCTGTTGCGCCCAGGACAAGGCGGGGGCTGCTACTTTGCCCAAGGCCCCTATGCCCAGTTTGAGCCGAGTAAAGACCTGCCATACCTGTGTAGAGATGTTCTCCTTGCGGTGGCTCAAGACCACCCTGGCGCCTTGGAGCGAAGCGGTGCGGTGATTCTGGCGTTTCTCCAAGATTGTCTGCCGGCTATCTCCGGCATGGCAATGCTCCCGTGTGCAGCAGGGGCCCCCTACGATGGCCCGGGTATTGTGGTGGACCTGCAGCCCAAGGATATGTTCTTTGGGCTTGTGGCTCATGAGTACGCCCATCTCCTCGGCTTTGTGCACCCGCCATCGGTGGGTCGCAAGCACTTTGGCGACTATTGCCTTATGGACAGCAAAGTCCATCGCCTGGTGCCCTTGTGTGTGGAGAATCTGCACCGTGCAGGGTGGATGGATCAGGCGCAGGTGGTGGACGTCACAGACACCGCCCGGAGCGTGGCGATGGGCGACGTGCGCAAGGGCGGAACAGTACTGCGCGTATTTGCCACGCCGAACCAGTATTTCTGGGTGTGCAACCACCAGGGAAGCGACTACGATTCGGCCTACGCCGGACGGGGCCTTCTGGTGTGGCACATCAAGGTGGACGATGGGCTCCCGCAAAGCGGGCCCGAGATATGGGACGTGGAGAGCGCCGCGGGCATGTGGACGGCCGGAAGGCCTGATCCGGTCGCCGGACTGGATTCGTTGGATATCTCGCCCGACTACACCGGCTCCTCCGCTGACTTTTTCCAGCTCCGCCTGGGCTCAGCATCAAGCGCTCACTTTGGGCCGCGCACCAATCCCAGTTCTCATGCCTATCGCTTGGTGCCAGGCACGCACGACAGTCTGATCCAGGACCAAAACACCGGCGTTTCGCTGCACATAGTTGGGCAGAAGGGCGACACGCTCTTTGTGGACGTGGAGGTTCCCAATGAGCCGCCACGATTCGGGCAGACCCATCTGCTTCCGCCGGTCGTCGCCGCGCAGGTGCCTATGACGGTGGAGTGCGCAGTGGAGGACGATCACCGCGTGGAACAGGTGGTGGTGCATAGCACGCGGGACACGCTACTGGGCTTCGCCACAACGCCATTGGAACCCTTGGGCCACGGGTGGTGGCGAGCATCGCTTCGCGCAGAATCGGTCGATACGACCCTGTTGTACTACCTCGTTGCCTCCGATGCCTCAGGTCGGACCGCGCGGTTACCCGCGCGGGGCTGGTTCGCTTCAGCGGTGCAAGGACAGCCCAAAGCGGAGCTGATGCCTGCACAAGTGCAGGTGCACCCAAGTGGGGCAAAGGGCGCAAGCGAGCGCCTCACGCTTACCAATCACGGAGAAGGGCTACTTCTCTTTCAGACCCACCTTATTCCGGAGTCGACGAATACCACCGAGTTATGGTCACCGCCTGCTCACATCGTGCCCCACGGCTTGGACCCGCTGCGCTGGTGGGATGCAGCAGAGGTCACTCTTGTGGAGGGCGACCAGCGACTGGGAACAGTGAGGCTGAAGAACGACCAAACTCGGCTCTATGTACGGCAAGAGTGGTATTTCTTGACCAAGGGAGACGAGTACCTCGTGGGGATTCAATTAAGAATTGATCCCCAAGCTCCTCGTGTAAGCATCACTGCGAGTAGTCAGTCCGTGGGGGTCACCGAGGGCCCCCGTTGGTTTGCCGAACCTGCAATCACCGTGGCGCACGCGTTCGGTTGTGATGCCCAAGGGGAGCCGTGTCTGGCTATGGAGGCATCTATTGCTTTGCCGGTCTTAGAAACTGCGGAAAAAGGGTGGCCCAGGTTGGGCTTTTTTGCCCAGCGGTTTGGCGGCAGGCCCCAGGAACAGCGGATGGTCGCCTGGCCACCTGTGGGAAGCGGGTACGACGAGAGTGACCTCGCCCTCCTTCGGCTGAACGCGTCGGCACCAGGGCTCACGGTGCAGCCGAGCCAGGGTGCGGTACCGCAGGGAACTCGTACGCTGCTGACCCTCTCGTGCAGCGCGGAAGCGGAGGCGCGGGCGCGGCTAGTTGTTACCACCAATGATCCGTCACGCCCGGTGCTTTTGGTGCCCATCAAGGTCTCGGCCGGTGGCGAAGCGCGGGGTGAAGCGATATCCATTCACCCGAACCCGGCGAGAGGCGGCGCACACATCATGCTCACCGTCGCGCAGCCCTGTAAAGTCGAAGTGGCGGTCTACGACGTGCTGGGGAGGCGCGTCAAAGTGCTAGCGCAAGGGTACCTGGAAGCAGGTGCTACTTGGCTGCAGTGGGACGGAAAGGACACGCTGGGGAATGATCTCCCTTCGGGCGTTTACCTGATTCGCGCTCGGGTTGGGAACCGGACGCACTGCACCAAGCTTGTGCGCCTGCGGTAAGCCGGAAGTGTGTGCGAACGAAGAATTAGCTTGCATTGTGTTGTGGGGTTTTGTAGCTTCTTTATTGAAAGAACACGGACGCAAACCCGGCGTGCTCACCTTTCACAACTGGAGTTCCTTGGGCAAAGCGGTGTTTGCCGTCCGGAGGAACAACGGGCAATGGTGAAACTATGATTGGCGACCTTCTTTACGCGTGCCCCGCGTGCCAACACATCGATGCTCTTTACACCAGGAAGGGCAGGACGACCTGTACGCACTGCGGCGCGACTTTTGTGCGCCGTGGGCGACTCCTGGGACTGGACGGGAGGTTTCGGGACTGCGCGGATTGGTTCGCCAAAGTGCGAGACCTGCCCACCCTCCCATGGACCCGGAACGGACGTGGCGGCGACGAGAGCAATTGCATGGTGAGCCAGGAAGCAACACTCTTACAAGCCCGTCCGGCCGGACGGTATTCGACTGGCGCTGGTGTACGGGCCGAGCTGGAGCAGGTCGTCCCGGTAGACAAGGGCAAAGTCGTGCTGACTAAGGAAGGTCTACAATTCCTGGGCGAGGAGCATCACTGGCGCTTTCCCTGGCAGGAGATTACCTGTGTGACAACAGACGCCCGCAACTTTGTTTTCAAGGTCCGGGGACAGCGCTACTTTCAGGTGCGTTTTCTCAGAGAAAGCCCGCTGAAGTATGAGTACCTGTGCCGCCAGGCATTGCGCTCTTATTGGCAAGGGCACGGGGGCAAGCAGATTGTCGAGTTTCAGCCCCATGTCACGTTCTCCTGGCCCGTGCGGCCGGAAGGGCGGAACCTGGTGCGACCGGCATCCGTTACTCCGGCAGTGCATGAGCCATTCACTTCCAGGCTTTTCTACGCCTGTGTCAAAATGCTGGGAGGGTTGGTGTTGGGCGCCCTTTTTGCGGTGCGCGTGCACGGGCGCCATAATATCCCGAAAGAGGGCCCCTTTGTCCTTGTAATCAACCATGAGGGGTACCTTGACTCATTCTTTACCTTGACCTTGCTGCCGCGCAAAGTGTCGTATTTGGCCAAGAACACCGAATTCAAGAGTCGCGCCGCCTGCTGGGTGATGCGCCAGCTGCGGGTCATTCCGGTGCGCCGGCATGAAACTGACCCTTCTGTGGTGCGGAATGCCCTCCGCGTGTTACAGGCAGGGGAGCCGGTGGGAATCTTTGTGGAAGGTGAACGCACGTGGGACGGTCGAGCTTTGCCGCCCAAGGTGGGGACGGTCCGCTTTCTTGTGCGGGCCGGTGTGCCCATCGTCCCGGTGCGCATCCGTGGCTCCTTCGAGGTGCTGCCACGCTGGGACAGCCACCTGCAGCGCCACAAGGTGACGTTGACGGTAGGGCGTCCGTTCCGTTTGCCCTTCGCCGCGGATCAGCTTCAACAAGCCGGCGAATACCTCATGGGGCGCATCATGTCACTCGGGGAGGCATGACATGCTTTCCGAGCGCCGGAGCATCCTGCTGCTGGCCTGCTGTGCGCCCGATGCCACAGTGGCTATAGAGCGGCTGAAACCCGAGTGGGAGGTTGTAGTCTTTTTCTACAATCCGAACATTCATCCCCCTGCAGAATATGAACTGCGCGCGCAAGAGATGCGCAAGGTGGCAGAGGCTATGCAGGTGGAGTTGGTGGTCGGCCCATACGACCAGACAGCCTGGTTCGAGGCGGTACGAGGTTTGGAGCAGGAGCCAGAAAAAGGGCGGCGCTGCAGTGTCTGCTTCTCTATGCGTCTGGAGGCCACTGCCAGAGAGGCGGTGCGCCGCGGCATCGGCACCTTCGCGACTACGCTCACCGTGAGCCCTCACAAGGATGCAGGCGTGATCTGTGCCTTGGGCCAAGAAATTGCGACTCGCTACGGAGTAGCATTCCTGGCCGCCAACTTTAAGAAGCAGGACGGCTTCAAGCGCAGCATCGAGCTGAGCCGTGCCCTGGGGCTCTATCGGCAGAACTATTGCGGGTGCGTCTTTAGCCAAAGGGGCCGGGAGGCCAGATGAAAGAGGCGCTTTTCTACACCAAGCTGGAAGGCGGAAAGGTGCGGTGTGAGCTTTGCCCGCACCGGTGTACTATTCACGACGGTCGCACGGGTATTTGCGGCGTGCGCCAGAACCGTGGGGGGACGTTGTATTCGCTCGTCTACGGGAAGGCCATCGCGGTGCACGTTGACCCCATCGAGAAAAAGCCGCTTTTCCACGTCTATCCTGGTTCGCGATCCTTTTCGCTGGCCACGGTGGGATGCAATTTTAGCTGCCGCTTTTGTCAGAATGCCGACATCTCGCAGATGCCCCGCGCCACCGGGCACATCGCAGGAGAGGATTTCCCCCCAGAGGAGGTGGTCGCATCGGCCCTCAGGACCGATTGCCGGACAATCGCGTACACTTACACGGAGCCGACCGTGTACTATGAGTACGCAGAAGACTGTGGGCGAGCTGCGGTGGCGCATGGTCTCAAGAACGTTTTTGTGACCAATGGGTTTATCTCTCCTGAACCTTTGCGCCGGCTCCAAGGGGTGCTGCATGCGGCCAACGTGGACTTGAAGGGTTTTGACCGGGAGTTCTATCGCAAAGTGGTGGGTGGAGACCTGGAGAGCGTCCTGGAGACGCTCTGTCTAATGAAGGAGTTGGGCATCTGGGTGGAGGTGACAACCCTGCTGGTTCCCACGCATGTGGACAAGGAGGATCAGTTGCGCAGGATTGCCCGCTTTATCGCTGAGAAACTGGGCAAAGAGACGCCCTGGCATGTTACGCGCTTCTATCCGCAGTACCGCATGACCGAACTACCCCCGACGCCCCTTGACTCTCTCCATCGCGCACGCAGGATTGGGCTTGAGGCAGGGCTTTACTACGTGTACAGTGGCAACGTGCCGGGCGATGAGGGCGAGCACACCTACTGCTACCGGTGCGGTGCTAAGGTCATTGAGCGCTATGGGTTCTCAGTGCGAAGCCGGCGCCTCAAGGATGGAGCCTGTGCGCAGTGCGGTGCCCCCATTCACGGCCTTGGTCTGGCGTAGGGAAAAAGCCGGAGGAATGAATGGTTCGCGTACTGACCATTGCGGGCTCTGATTCGGGAGGCGGAGCAGGGATTCAGGCGGATTTGAAGACCTTCGCCGCCTTCAGGGTGTACGGGATGTCGGTAATCACGGCCTTGACTGCACAAAACACGCTTGGTGTGCACGGAGTGTTCGAGGTACCTGCGGATTTTGTCGTGAAGCAGCTGGAGTGCGTCCTCTCAGACATAGGCGCTGACGCGGCAAAGACCGGCATGTTGGCCAATGCTGAGATAGTGCGGGCGGTGGCTGGGCAGCTGCGCCACTACCGGGTGCCCAACTTAGTAGTGGATCCGGTGATGATGGCCAAGCGCGGTGAGCCTCTTCTCCGGGCGGAGGCGCGCACGGCTTTGGTGGAGGAGCTTCTGCCTCTGGCGAGGGTGGTGACGCCCAACATCCCGGAGGCTGAGACCCTTGCGGGGATGCCCATCTCCTCCGTCGCCGACATGGAGCGCGCTGCCGAGCGGATCGCTGGCCTGGGCGCCTCGGCAGTGGTGATCAAGGGTGGCCACTTGCGCGACGATGCCACGGACGTGCTTTTCGACGGGCACTCTATGGTGGTACTGACTGGCGAACGCCTGAGCAATCCACACACGCATGGTAGCGGATGCACGTTTTCCGCAGCCATTGCCGCGGGTTTGGCCAAGGGGCACCCATTGGCTGAGGCGGTGCGCAGGGCCAAAGCCTTTGTAACCGCTGCTATCGCTGGCGCAGAACCATTGGGAAAGGGTATCGCTGGCCTCAACCATTTTGTGCAGCCGGAGCGAGGCCAGGCGCCAGTGCCTTGATTTCCCTTGATTTTTTCCTGGGATATTTGTACCCTTTTTCAGTGCTTTGCTCAACCCAATCGAGGAGGGCCTTATCATGAAGGGCACTTGGGCTGTCTGCGCGCTCTTTGTTGGGGCCGCCATGACCCTTTGTCCGGCGAGCTCTTCGGCACAGCGGGGCAAGGAGTTGGGCGTGAGGGTCGGATATTTGAACCCAAAGGATGCCAAGTCTGGATTCGCCATTGGCGCTTCGCTGGGTGCGGAGGTTGATGAGGCTGTCTCAATCGGTGTGGCGGCCGATCTGTTCCGTCGGCACTATGTGAAGACAAGCGAAGTGGCCACTACGGAGTACGAGAGCGGGCTTAGCGAGACAACCGTGCAAAAGGAAGTCGACTACAATACGACCATCCTGCCCTTGCTTGCCGAGCTGCTGGTGAAGATGCGCGCCAGCCGCCAGCATGCCTATTTGTTGCGCGGCAGCCTGGGGTATGAGCTCCTATGGAACAAGGAGCAGAACTTTGCGCAGGGCGTCTCGGAGACGCGGTTTTATAGCGGCTTCACTTGGCAGGTGGGCGGAGGCATAATGTTCAGGCTGGGGCGGCGTTCGGACATGACCGGTGAGATCTTCTACTCCAGCGCCGAAGTGTCGCGCAACCGTACCAAGACACCCGCCGGCTTGCCGGTGTGGGAGCAAGTGGACCTTTCCGGCATTGGCGCCCGCGTGACCGTGACCATGGGCCTGTGGTAAGGGGTCTTGCGCTCCATGTATGAGGACCGGTGGACATCGCGGGTTGGCCTTGCGATGACGGCTATGCCGTCAGCGGTCAAATGGCTGCTGGCTGCGAACGTTGGCATGTTTCTTCTCCAGCAGGTGGGCAACGCGGTGCTGCAGCCGTCTGTTGTATCCCCGGTACGCATATCCCCCGTGGAAGCAGTGTTGGCTCTGGTTCCTGCCTGGGTGGTGGGGAAGGGGTGGGTCTGGCAACTGTTCACCTACATGTTCCTGCATGGGAACCTCCTCCACATCCTAATCAACATGCTCTTCCTGTGGGTCTTCGGCTCGGAGCTCGAGCGAGTGTGGGGAGCGCGGCGCTTGCTCAGCTACTATCTCACCTGCGGGGTGGGTGCCGGACTGTTCCATGTACTGTTTCTTCACCGCTCGGTGCTGCCGGTGGTGGGGGCATCTGGGGCGGTGTATGGCCTGCTCATGGCCTATGGGCTTCTGTTTCCTGAGCGCGTGATTACCATGTTTCTGTTCTTTGTGCTGCCCATCCAGGTGCGGGCCAAGTACTTGGTGCTCCTGTTTGGTGGCATGTCCCTCCTCGGCGGCATTGGCAGCCTTTTCGGGCGGGAAGGCGGCATTGCTCATCTTGCCCACCTGGGCGGCATGGTGGTCGGGTATCTATACCTCAGGCGGGGCAGGGTATTTGGCAACCCGCTGGCGTCCCTGAGGCGCTGGTGGTGGCGCAGGAAGGCCGAAGCCCAGAGGCGGCGTTGGGAGCGCATGCAGCACTATCGTCGGCGGGTGGATATGCTCCTTGACAAGATCAACGAAGTTGGGTACGAGAGGCTTACGCCGAAGGAAAAAAAAGAACTCAAGCAGGCCAGTCGCTATCTGACGCAGGAGTGAGAGGGTGAGGGTGGCTCACTTGAGGCTGAGTCGCGCGTCGATCAGGCGTGCCATGGTAGGGGCATTAATCGCCATGGCACTTTTTTCTTGTCCTGTGCGACTTTCGCCTGGAGACCCCCAGAGCGTGCGGGTGCGGTATGAGGACGGCACAAGTGCTCGGGAACTCCCGGCACTCGTGCAGGACGGATGCACCTATGTCCCCCTCGCAGAGCTGGTGGCCACGCTCGGCGGCCGCGTCGTCAAGAGCGAAAAGGCCAACAAGGCAGTGGCCTACGTGGGCACACGTGAATTGACGGTCTCACCGTTCAACTGCTTCGTGGTAATAGGCAGTAGGGTGCGGCAAATGCCAGTGGAAACCCTCTTGCAGGGTGGGGAACTGTACGTGCCGTTGCCGTACTTTGTGGAGGTGCTGGCGGACTCGTCTCCCGAGCTTGTGAAGTGGGACGAACAGAGACGCTTTTTGACCATCGCCAGCAAAGGAGCAGTTGTCCTTGGGGCCGTGGTGGAATCCAAGGCGAATGGCATGTTAGTACGCGTCACTTGCACCCGTCGGTTCGCCAGTTCGGACGTCTATACGAGTCTTACCGGAAACGGATGGCTGTACATCGACTTTTATGGAGGGGTGGTGGACAGTTCCTCCGCCTATTTGGAGGACAGGGCGAAGGAGGTGAGGGAGTGGTATGCATCGCAGCTTTCCTCTGAGGTGGCGCGATTGGCGCTGCGACTGAGGTCCATTCCGAAGAAGCGTGAGGTGCTCTTCCCAGAAGGACAGACCGAGGTATGGATTTCACTGCCCACGCAGGACACGCTTTCTACAGACCTCATCGCTGGTCTCCGGGCAGCGCGCGAAAAGTGGCGCATCGACACGGTGGTGCTGGACCCGGGACACGGCGGGAAGGACCCCGGCGCCATCGGGCCGACGGGCCTCTACGAGAAGAATGTGGTGTTGTCTACATGCAAAGAGCTAAAAGCCATGCTGGAGGATGAGCTGGGCTTGACGGTGTATATGACCCGGACCGGCGATACCTATCCCACCCTCAAGCAACGCACAGCTCTTGCCAACCGCCACAATGGTAAGTTATTTGTGAGCGTTCATGCTAATGCCCACCGCCGGCCCACAGTGCGCGGCTTCTCCGTCTACATCCTTGGCCCGGCAAAGACCGAAGAGGCCTTGGAAGTGGCCCGCAGGGAGAACGAAGTGATCAAAGAGTATGAGTCGATGCACAACGGCTACGGTGATTTCGGTAACCCGAATTTCATCCTTGCCGCCATGGCCCACAATGAATTCGTGCGGGAGAGCGAAGAGCTGGCAGGTCTCATCTCGAACGGCCTTGCTCGGTGGACGCAGAGGCCCAATTTGGGTGTGGAGCAGGCGGGATTCTACGTGCTGGTGGGGGCCTCTATGCCAAGCGTGTTGGTGGAGATAGGTTTCATCTCCCACCGTGAGGAGGAGAAGGTTTTGCGCGATAGGGCTGAACAGAAACGGATTGCGCGCGGTATTTTTGAGGGGATCAAGCGCTTTAAGGAACTTTACGAGATGCCCGTTTCAGCGGAGCCCCACCGAACCACCACTCTGGATGCAAAGCAGCGCTGAGACGGAGGGCTTGAGGCGTGGCGGGCGCGTTGGCTGACAGAGTTTTTGCCGCAGGAGTGGTAGGCGCAGGCGGCGGGGGCTTCCCCACCCACCGCAAACTCGCTTGCCAGGTGGAATGCGTGGTCGCCAATGCCGCCGAGTGTGAACCGCTTTTGTGCAATGACCAGGAGGTGATCAGCCGCGAGTGGCCGGGTGTAGTGCGTGGACTACGGCTGGTGGCCCAGGCAACTGGCGCACGGAAACTTCTCGTTGCCATCAAGGGCAAAAGTCTGGCACTGCTGCCGAAGGAACTGCCTGCGGACGTGGAAGTGGTAAAGCTGCCGGACTGCTACCCAGCCGGAGACGAGCACGAGGTAGTACCCATTGCCACAGGGAGACTGGTGCCCGAGGGGGGACTCCCCGTTCAGGTGGGTGTGCTGGTGCAAAACGTCGAGACGCTGCGGAACGTGGCCGCGGCCTGGGATGGGACGCCGGTCACACAGCGGACGCTGACCGTCGGCGGGTGCGTCGCGGAACCGCGGGTGGTTCGGGTGCCCATCGGTACGCCTGTGCGCGAGCTGTTACCCGTGTGCGGTGGTGTGATGTGTGAGGATCCGGTGTTTTTCCTTGGCGGCGTAATGATGGGCTGCCTGACGGAAGATTCGTCAACCCCCATTGCCAAGACCACTGCAGCGGTCATTGTGTTACCCAGGCAGCACGTGTACGTCCAGCAGCGCAGCCAGAGGCTCGAGCACCAGCTGCGGAACGCGCGATCTGCCTGCACGCAGTGCGTCCTGTGCACCGAGA
The DNA here is from genome assembly GCA_034506335.1 of candidate division KSB1 bacterium. NCBI lineage: Bacteria > Pseudomonadati > Candidatus Zhuqueibacterota bacterium. The sequence continues at coordinate 15,956 of JAPDPR010000002.1, read as the reverse complement.
GCTGCAATCGTTACCTGTTGGGGCACGGGCTGGAGCCCCATCGGGTGATGCGGGCCGCTGCACTGGGCTCGCATACCGACACCAAGGTGGCGAGGATGGCACTGCTCTGTTCCGAGTGTGGGGCCTGTGAATACGCCTGTCCCATGGGGCTCTCACCGCGGATGGTCAACCGCGCGGTAAAAGAACACCTCCGCAGCCTGGGAACGATGGCACCGCGGCAGCGGACAGTCCAGCCGCGTGTCCCTGTGGGGACCGGCCGAATCCCCACACACCGCCTGATGGCGCGCTTTGACCTTACACCCTACTACCGACCAGCGCGCTACTGCGAAACGATGATCGTACCCAGACAGGTGCATATTCCTCTGAAGCAACATGCGGGCGCGCCGGCGCGACCGGTGGTCGCAATTGGGCAAAAGGTGCGGGAAGGAGAACTCGTTGGCCAGGTCTTGCGCGACGAGTTGGGCGCATGTGTGCACGCCTCAGTTTCAGGTCGCGTAGTCCAGGTCGACAGTCATGTGGTGACAATCGCCACGGAGTGAGTGGAACTAAACCGGAGTTGCGATGGCGGAAGTGGCGAAAGACTGTATTGGGCTGGTTGAATTCAATAGCATTGCGGTGGGGATCGAAGCGGCCGACGCCATGCTTAAGGTGAGCGAGGTGGAGCTGCTGGTGGCCAAGACCGTCTGTCCTGGCAAGTACATTTGCCTGGTGCGTGGCGATGTGGCGGCGGTGCACAGCAGCGTGCGGGCCGGCGTGGACCGAGGCGCCGAAACGGTAGTGGACGAGATGGTCCTGCCGCGCGTGCACCCCGGTGTGTTCCCTGCCATCAATGCCACCTCCGCGGTAGACGAGGTGGAGGCGCTGGGCATCATCGAGACCTTTTCGGTGGCGTCCAGCATTCAGGCAGCCGATGCGGCCGCCAAGGCAGCTAAGGTGGTGCTCATCGAGGTCCGTCTGGCCGTAGGGCTGGGGGGCAAGTCTTTTGTGACCCTGACCGGCGAGGTGGCGGCGGCGCGCGCCGCAGTCCAGGCAGGTGCTGCCGTGGTGCAGCCGAAAGGACTGTTGATGCGCACTGTCGTCATCCCGGCTCCCAAACCGGAATTAGCCCGAAGCTTGCTATGACTGGCGGTGATCTGAGGAGCGAGAGACGCGACTATGGAAAAACAGGTACAGGTTGGACGAAGCGACAAAAGCGACCTCCTGCTCACGCTGACTATGCGCCGCAGGGGCGGCATCAGAATTGACCTGCAAAGCTCAGTGCTGGGCACATTTGGGGAACAGATTCGGCGCACGGTTGTTGGGACTCTGGAGCAGTTGGGCGTGCGCCATGCCCATGTGCAGGTGGACGACAAGGGCGCGCTGGACCATGTGATCATGGCGCGGGTGGAGGCGGCGGTGAGGGCGCTCTCTCCGGTGGCCGGACCCGGCGTGTGGCCGCCGCGACGCGCTCCGCGCAGGCAAGTGGCCAAGGACCGTTTGCGGCGCACCCGCCTCTATCTGCCCGGCAACAACCCTGACCTCATGCTCAACGCAGGACTCTTTGGCGCCGACAGTGTGATCTTAGATCTTGAAGACTCCGTGGCACCCCAAGACAAGGGTGCCGCACGCATACTCGTGCGCAATACCCTTTTGGCGGTTGACTTTGGCGCTGCCGAACGGATCGTGCGCATCAACCCCCTCGCCACCGAGTTTGGGGCCCTGGATCTCGAAGTGGTGGTCCCGGCGGAGCCAGACACTATTCTCATCCCAAAATGCGAGGCGGCAAGCAGCGTAGTGGAGGTGGAAGAGAGGGTGGCAGCGCTGGAGCGACAGCACCGCTTGCGCCGAAATATCTGGCTTATGCCTCTCATCGAAACGGCGCGTGGAGTGCTGAACGCATACGAGATTGCCACCGCGAGCCAGCGCGTGGTGGCCCTCTGCTTTGGCGCGGAGGACTTTAGTGCAGACATCGGCGCCGAGCGCACCGTGGAAGGCAAGGAGAGCTTTGTGGCACGGAGTCTGTTGGTGCTGGCCGCCAAGGCGGCGCGTGTGCAGGCGCTAGACACGGTGTTTTCGGACGTGGCTGACGTGGAGGGCCTGGTCAAGAGCACCGAGGAGGCTATTGCGCTGGGATTCGAGGGCAAAGGCGTGATCCACCCGGCGCAGATAGAGCCGATTCACCGCGCATTCGCGCCCAGCCCGGAGCGGATTGCGCACGCGCAACAGGTGATTGCCGCTCTGGAGGAGGCTGAGCGCCGCGGCGCAGGAGTGGCTAGCCTTGGCACCAAGATGATCGATGCCCCTGTGGTGGCCCGCGCCAGACGCACCCTCCAATTGGCAAAAGCCCTGGGCCTGGTCGAGTGAGCACAAGCGAGGTTGACGTATGGACCTGGTAGAAAACGCAATTGGCCGACTGGTACCTACGGAGGTGGAGGGGAGAAAACTGAGGCCTTTTCAGGGGGCACACGCCGACAAAGGCGGCGGGCGCACGGCTGGCGCTCCCATACGTGCCGCGAGCCAGTTCCGCAACAAGCTGCTCAAATCCCTGGACGAGGCGATCGACGCCTGCGATATCAAGGACGGAATGACTGTCTCCTTCCACCATCACCTCCGCGACGGAGACTACGTGGTGAACATGGTGATGGACAAATTGGCACGTCGTGGGCTCAAGGACTTGGTGGTGGCACCCTCCGCCCTTTTCCCTTGCCATGAGCCCCTGGTGCGCCATATCGAAAAAGGCGTAGTGCGCCGCGTGGAGGGGTCCATGAACGGGCCGGTAGGGCGCGCCTGCTCTCTGGGCAAGATGCCCAGCGTTTGCGTGCTCCGCTCGCATGGCGGTCGCTATCGCGCCATCCAGGACGGGGATCTGCATATCGATGTGGCCTTTATCGCTGCGCCGGCGGCGGACGCTCACGGCAATGCCAATGGCTTGTATGGCAAGTCGGCCTGCGGGCCGCTCGGCTTTGCCCTGGCAGATTCGCTCTATGCCGACAAGGTGGTGGTCATCACGGACAACCTTGTGCCTTTCCCCTGCTACCCATGGTCCATTCAAGGTGGCAACGTGGACTATGTGGTGCAGGTGGAAGCCATAGGAGACCCATCGCGCATCGTCTCCGGTACAACAGTGATCACGCGCAGCCCCACGCGGCTACTGATTGCCAAATATGCCGCCCAATTAGTGGTGGACAGCGCCATCATGTACGAGCCGCACTTCTCGTTCCAGGCTGGCGCTGGTGGGGTCTCCTTGGCCTTTGTCCAATACATGGCCGAGCACATGGCGCGGGCCCACGTGGTAGCGGATTTTGTACGGGGCGGCTCCACGCAATACATGGTCGACTTGCTCAACCGTGGCCTCACGCATTTCATCCTTGACGGACAAAGCTTTGACCTCGCTGGCGTGCAGTCCCTTCGGGATAACCCGCGGCACATCGAGACAAATCCTTTCGTCTCTTACAACTACCACACGAAGGGGTGCTTCGCGCAAATGGTGAAGGTCTCGGTCTTGGGGGCCACGGAGGTCGATCTGGACTTTAACGTCAACGTGAACACACACTCGGATGGCTGGCTCCTCCACGGCATAGGCGGCTTCACCGATGCAGCCGACGCTGAGGTTACCATCATCACTGCCCCGCTTGTGCGCGGGCGGGTGCCCATCATTGTGGACAAGGTGGTCACGGTGACGGCGCCGGGCGAAATGATCGATGTCGTCGTCACCGAGCGTGGGATCGCAATCAACCCGCGGCGCAAAGACCTTTTGCAGCGGCTGAAACGGAGCTCCTTGCCTATCGTGCCCATTGAGAAGCTTTACCGCATGGCCATCGACATGACCGGTCAGCCGGAGAAGCCTACCTTCACCGACCGCATTGTGGCGCTTATCGAGTTCCGCGACGGCACGGTGATCGACGCGGTGCGGCAGTTAGTCCCTAAAGCGTGAGCGGCAACGCCTTTTTCCGTTTGACTTTTACGTGGGAATGGTCTATATTTGAAGCTCGCGCGGCACGTGCCGCGGTGCACAGAACTAATATGGCACTGATACCTGTTTCTGGGAGGTAACCTTTCAATGCGCAGGAAGAACCTGCTCAAGCTTGTGCTGTTGGTGGTCCTATTGGGCTGGGCCGTATACCAGCTTTACCCCACCTTCCGGGTGGGCTCTTTGGAGAAAAAGCAGAACGCCTATCTCGCTCGTTTGAGTCAGCTTGTCGGAGTAGCCCAAGGTGATTTGCTCAGCGCGTTGCGGGTGGGTGAGCTTGAGGCGCGGGTCAGCGCGGCCACTGCAAACGCGGGGCAGGAGGCGCGACAAGAGGCGCGTGAACTGAGCGCCAAGCTGATTACCCTGCGGAGCAAGATTGACAAGTTAGAGCCAAAGGCGCTCCGTCAAGGTTTGGACCTAGTCGGTGGGACTTATCTGGTGTATGAGGCCGACCTGCACCAGCTCGCACGCACCTTGGCCCGCGACCGCGACGATCGCTTTACGGAGATTCTGGCCATCGTGGACAAGCGCGCACGAACCGAGAACCGCGACTTCTTTGACGTGCTGGAAGAAGAGTTCAAGGCGCGCAACATACCACTTAACCGTTACTACGGCAAGCGGGGTCAAAGCGACGATGTCATCATAAAGGAGCTGCGGGATGAGGCCAGGGACGGCATCGCCCGCACCCTGGAGGTGCTGAGGAATCGTATTGACCAGTTTGGCGTGTCTGAGCCAGTGATCGCCCCCCAGGGTGAGAAGCGCATCGTTATTGAGCTGGCCGGGGTTCAGGACATAGAGCGCGCCAAGCGCATTATCAACACCACCGCCCTCTTGGAGTTCAAGCTTTTGCGCGAGCCAGAGGTGACGCTTTCCCTCCTCCAGGACATCGACAAGGCCGTGAAGCGGATGCGCACTAAAGGCGGGGTGGGAGAGCTATCTGCCGCTGCTGCGGCGGACACGGCAAAAACACTCCCCGAAGGGAAGAAAGCGCAGGAACAGGAAATCGATCTCAGCAAGCTTTTCGGCGGTGAAGAGAAGGCGGACACGGCTGCCAAAGGGGCTCAGCCAGAGAGCACCGTGGTGGTAGACCAGCAGACTTTTGAGGAGTATCCCTTCTTCTCCCTATTGCGCTACGTGGAGGGAACCGATCAGATCAGCGTGCCCGAGCAGAACGTTGCCGCCATTAAGCGCATCCTCCAGATGCCTGAGGTGCAGAAGATCATTCCGCGAGACGGGGAGTTCCTGTGGGGTGCGCAGCCGTACGTGTCGCGAGGGCAGCGCTTCTATCAGCTCTACTTTGTGAAAAAGGAGCCGGAGCTGGTGGGTGCCTACCTCAAGACTGCCGACGTCGCCTTTGGGGGCGGAGAGTCCTCGGTGCGCGCGGGACAAGCGGAAGTGCACTTTGAGCTGAATAGCGAGGGGGCAAAGATCTTCCGCCGAGTGACTGGGGCCAACGTGGGGAGGTTCCTGGCTATTGTCTTGGACGGGAAAGTCTATTCGGCCCCGCGCATCAAGGAACGCATCCCAGGCGGGAGTGGGCGCATCGAAGGAAACTTTACGCGCGAAGAGGCGCGCGATCTGGCCGTAGTGCTGCGCGCCGGTGCGCTGCCTGCACCGGTGGAGGTGATCGAGGAGCGGACCGTCGGGCCGTCCCTGGGCCAGGACTCTATCGAGAAAGGGAAACTCTCCGCCATTGTAGGCGCCGCGCTGGTGGTGCTCTTCATGATCTTCTATTACCGCATGTCGGGCGTCATCGCTAATGTGGCGCTGGCCTTGAACATCTTCTTCCTGATCGCGGCCTTGGCGGGCCTGCGGGCCACGCTGACCTTGCCGGGCGTCGCCGGCATCGTGCTCACCGTGGGTATGGCAGTGGACGCCAATGTGCTCATCTTTGAGCGAATCAAGGAGGAGTTGCGTACCGGCAAGACCATAAAGGCGGCCATCGACGCTGGGTACGCACGTGCCTTCCGCACGATCTTGGACTCGAACGTGACCACTCTGATCACCGCCGTGGTGCTGTATCAATTCGGCAGCGGGCCGGTGCGAGGCTTTGCCACCACTCTGTCCATCGGCCTCATCATTAACATGTACACCGCCATTGTGGTCACACGCATGTTCTTTGACTATATCACCGACCGCTACGCTATAACCAAGCTCAGCATCTAAGAGTGCGTGACAGCAGGGCAGAAAAGGAGAGATTCGATGCAGCTTTTCGGTCAGACTTCCATCGACTTCATGCGACTGCGCAAAGCGGCCTACACCTTTTCCGGAGTATTGATACTCGCCGGGATCATCTCGTTGATTGCCCATGGGGGCCCGCGCTACGGCATTGATTTCTTGGGGGGCACATCGATCGTGCTTGAATTCAAGGAGTCTGTGAGTGTGGGTGAGGTTCGCAACTCCATGGCGAAAATCGGCTTTGGGACCGCCGAGATAAAAGCCTCTCCATCGTTGCGCGGTGGCGGTGCCGGCACTGACATTCTCATCCGCGTCGAGCAGGGAGAGCTGACTGGCGCGCAGGTAGTAGAGAGAATACGCACGCAGCTTGCGAAAGACTTGCCGGACAAAAGCCACGAGGTCCTGAGCATCGAGTCGGTGGGGCCGAAGATTGGCGCCGAGTTGCGCAGGGCGGCGATCTTGGCAATCCTCATCTCGCTCCTGCTCATTCTGGTGTACATCTCCTGGCGGTTTGAATTCCGCTTTGCGGTGGGCGCCGTCGTGGCGCTTTTCCATGACGTGCTGGTCACCTTGGGCATCTTCTCCCTGCTCAACATGGAGATCTCGCTGGTGGTGGTCGCTGCCTTCCTCACCCTGGTCGGCTACTCGCTGAACGACACGATTGTGGTGTTTGACCGCATCCGTGAAAACCTCAAGCTCATGCGTCGGGAAAACATTCTTACCATCGTGAACACCAGCATCAATCAATCGCTGAGTCGGACTGTTATCACCGCGCTGACCACCCTGTTGGTGTTGATTGTGCTTTTTGTCGCCGGAGGCAGAGTGATCCATGGATTTGCCTTTGCCCTGCTGGTGGGTGTCACAATCGGCACCTACTCGTCCATCTTCATCGCGAGCCCCATTGTGGTGGCCTGGGAGGGGCTGCTTGAGCGGCGCAAGGCGCGCAGAGAAGTGGCGCGCGCTTGAACACACTGACGAATCGCGGGGAAGGACAAGAACATGACCGTAGCCGAGACTAAGAGAGGCGCAGTCACGGTCCTCTCTTTGGCGGGCAAAATCATGGGTGGGCCAGATGCGGGGCTGCTCAATGAAAAGGTCCACCAGCTTATCGACGCTGGTACCAAGAACGTGGTGCTGGACCTGTCCCAGGTGCAGTGGATGAATAGCTCAGGTCTTGGTATCCTTATCAGCGCCGCAAGCACCTTGCGCAACAACGGCGGCGAGCTGAAGCTGGCGTGCATCACCCCGCGTATCCGCAGCTTGATGACCATCACCAGAGTGATCAACGTCTTTGAGACGTTCGCTTCTGTAGAGGAAGCGGTACAGAGTTTTTCGTAAACCGGAGCACAGAGGCTTCGGGGTGCGACTCGGGTGGGTTATGACTCCGAATCGGCAAGGCGCCGATTCGGAGTTTTCCTTGTGAATGACTCCCCGGTGCGCGGCACCAGAAGCAGGGCCGAGGACTCATGAGCGTCAAAGTTATTGTTGGCACGCAGTGGGGGGACGAAGGCAAGGGAAAGATCGTCGATCTGCTCAGCGCCGAAGCGGATATTGTAGCTCGGTACAACGGGGGCCCTAATGCCGGTCACACCGTGGTGGTCGATGGCCAGGAGATCGTCCTTCACCTTGTGCCGTGTGGTATCCTACGCGAGAAGGTGGTGTGCGTCATCGGTAACGGCGTGGTAGTAGATCCGGTGGCGCTCCAAGGCGAGGTGGACATGCTCAGGGCCCACGGCGTCTGCGTTGAAGGGAGACTGTGGGTGAGCGACCGCGCACACCTCATTTTGCCTTGTCATTTGGCCTATGAGCAGGTCCGAGAGCGCAACAACTCCGGAGCAATCGGCACCACCCTGCGCGGCATCGGCCCGGCTTATGCGGACAAGATGGAACGCCTGGGGTTGCGCGTGGGCGATGTGCGGCACGTGGAGGACTTCCGCGCGAAGCTGGCAAAGCTTGTCGAGCACAAGAACCGAGTGACCGAGGCCCTCTACGGCACAGGTGCAATGTCTTCTTCTGCGTTGGATTCCTACCTTGCCGCTGTGGAGCGGGTCACACCGATGATCACGGACACAGGTGTGCTCCTGCATCGAGCGTTGGCGGACGGCAAAAGGATTCTGGCTGAAGGGGCCCAGGGGACGCTTCTCGACATCGACCATGGGACCTACCCGTACGTGACTTCTTCTAGCTGCGTGAGTGGCGGCGCCAGCACGGGCTTGGGCGTGCCGCCTACCGCAATCGACAGCGTGGTGGGTGTGTGTAAAGCCTATACCACCCGCGTGGGCAACGGCCCGCTCCCTACCGAGTTCACGGACGCCCAAGGGCAAAGTCTGCGTGAATTGGGCAGAGAGTACGGCGCCACCACCGGAAGGCCGCGACGCTGCGGATGGCTCGACCTGGTGGCGGTGCGCTATGCGGTGCGCATCAATGGCGTGTCCGAGCTGGCCGTGACCAAGCTCGATGTGCTGGACAGTATGGAAAAGATCCAAGTGTGCACGGCCTATGACATCGGCGGAGACCACACCTTTGATTTTCCCGCCGACATCGAGGCTCTTAGCAGGGCCAAGCCTGTGTACGTGACATTGCCGGGCTGGCAGACGCCCTTGGGCGCGGTGCGACGCTACCGAGATCTGCCGGCCAATGCGCAGCGCTACTTGGAGTTCATTGCAGAACAGACTGGCGCCGCAGTGCGGATTGTATCCATAGGCCAAGGTCGAGAACAGACCATATTCCGCTGAGCATAGCTGAAGCGGGCAGCTACCGTTCACCGACTGAAGTGGGGAGCAGAGCAGTGGCTGCATCTCATCGTTTCCGCATTCTTCCCCTCGTTGCCCTGTTGGGAGGGCTTGCCGCTGTCCCGCATCCGGGTCAGGCGCAGGTAGTCCTCTCAGAAATCATGTATGATCCCGCCACAGATGAGAACCACGACGAATTTGTCGAAATTTTCAACCGGAGTACAACCGACACCGTAAGCCTGGCCGGGTGGGCCATCGGCGACAGTCTCGAGTTGGACAAGATCGTTGATGCGGGACGGGGTCTGCTCTTGGCCCCGCGACAGTACGCGGTCATCTTAGACGGCAGCTACTTTGGCAACTCCACGACCTATGATGCGGTCATCCCTCCAGAAGCCCTCATAGTCAAGATCGACGACAGTGCGTTCGGCAGCGGCGGGTGGTCAAATACCAAGCGTGAGCCGGTTATCCTGACCAACGCCGCAGGGGACACGGTGGCGGTCTATCGCTACACCTTGGGGAACGTGCCAGGTCATTCCGACGAAAAGATCGATCTGGATGCCGGCGATGACCTGAACAACTGGGCGGATAGTCGGGTGCAGGGTGGGACGCCGGGCGCCCCCAACAGCGTGAGCCTCGGCAATGTGGATGTGGTGCTCAAGCGGATGAGCTGCACACCCGCGCGCGTTCGGCGAGGGCAATCGGTAGAGGTGACCGCCGTAGTGCTCAATGCTGGGCGCGTTGTGCTGCCCAGTTGCCAAGTGGCCTTCTTCTGGGACCGAAACGAAGATGGGGTGGGCACCGAAGGGGAGATGATGGCATCTCCTGTTGCACTTGCCGCTCCCCTGTCTCCTGGAGATAGCGCCATCGCAGTGTTCACCTGGGACCAGGTGCCGGCCGGTGTGCACCTGCTCATTGCGCGGACAGAGGCGGAGGGTGAGACGGTGCTTGAGAACAATGAGCAGCGCATCACCCTCAAGGTGGGGGTTTGGCCAGGCGAGGTTGTGGTCAATGAAGTCATGTATCGACCGAGCGCCGGCGAGCCGGAGTGGGTTGAGCTTTTCAATAGAAGCAAGGATGTCATTGACCTGCGCCTTTGGGCCCTAAGCGATTCGCGCACCACCAGCAGAACGACGCTCACCGAGTTGCCCACATACCTTGAGCCAGGTGCATTTGCCATTGTCGCCGAGGATTCGCTAATCAAGGCGTTGTTTCCAACCATGACGGGCCTGGTGCTGGTGCCAAGGCGGGGATGGCCAGCACTCAATAACACCGGCGATGCAGTGGTGATCTGGGATGCCGCAGGGTTCGCCGTCGACAGCCTTGTCTACTCGGCTTCTTGGGGCGGTGAGACAGGTGTGTCCTTGGAGCGGATTAGGCCTGATTGGCCTACTAATAGCCGCAAGAACTGGAGCTCTTGTCGAGCCCCCCTGGGTGGCACGCCCAATGCGCCGAACAGCGTTCGCCCGCGGGATAGACATGTCGGACTGGCCCCGGAAGGGGTCAAGTTCTCTCCGAGTCAACCCTCGCCCGGTGAGCCCGTGCGCGCCTCGGTGTGGGTGTACAACTATGGCCTCCTGGATGTCGACGCGGGTGCGGTGGCTTTCTACCGCGACCTGGATTATGACACGAAGCCGTCGGCGCATGAGCTTCTCGGCATCGGCTGTCAGCTGGCCGGCTTGGCAGGCGGCGACTCTCTGGTGTGCAGTCTTGCGCTGGGGCCGCTGCCTTCCGGACTGAACCGTATCATGGCTCGGCTGGTCGAAGTGTTCGATCCAGATACCTCGGACGACGCAGCAACGGGCGAGCTGAGGGTGCCATTTCCTGCCGGCACGTTGGTGGTCAACGAGATCATGTTCCGCCCGCGCGCCGGCGCTAGCGAGTGGATCGAGCTTTTCAACCCGGACAGTAGCGAAGTCGACCTCTGGGAATGGTCCATAAGTGACGAGAACATCGCGAATCCCGTGCGCATCGTTGACCGGCACGTCCTGGTGCCAGCAGGCGGATACGTGCTCCTGGCAAAAGACACGACGATGAAGCAGGATTTTTCACAATTCAGCGGCCTGCTGATGACGCTGGGCAGCAAATGGCCGACGCTGAACAATGACGCTGATCTGGTGGTTCTTCGCGATCTGACCGGGGCCACCATCGACAGTGTCGCCTACAGTGCATCGTGGGGAGAAGGTGGTACTGGCGTGTCCTTAGAGCGCGTCCGGTGGGAAGAACAATCCAACCTCGCCAGCAACTGGCGCTCCTCGCGCGATCCTCGCGGTGGCACGCCCGGGGCGGAAAACAGCGTCAGTCCGGCGGCCGTGGATGTGGAGGTGGTCTCCGGCTCGCTCCAATGGGACCCCCGTGTCCCCCGTGCATACAGTCCGGTGACCATAAGCGCGGCGGTGAGCAACGTAGGCCGCCAAAATGTGGCGGTGGTCGAGGTCAGCTGCTACTGGGACGCAAACGGCGACGCAGTGCTGGCGGACTCAGAGCGCATAGGCGTGCCCCAGGTACTCCAGGAGCTAAGACCTGGCGAAAGCCGCACCGTGACGTTTGGGTTGCAGGGACTTCCCCCCGGGGCACACAGCATTTTCATGACGGTGGAGTGCGCGAATGACGAGCGGCCAGGGAACAATTGGGCTTCTGCGGACGTGCTGGTCGCTTTTCCCGTGGGCCAGGTGCTGATCAACGAGATAATGTACGCCCCGTCTCCAGGGCAGCCGGAATGGGTGGAGTTGTACAATGCCGGTCCCGGGGAGGTGGACCTCTACCGCTGGGGCTTGGGAGACGCATCGTCTGGCTCACGACTGTTTGGTACCGCACACTGCCGCATTCCGGAGGGAGGGTTCGCCGTCGTGGCGGCTGATTCCTCGCTCCTTTTCCAGCACCCACTCTTGCCCGCACCCGTGCTTACGGTGGTCGGGGGGTGGCCCACGCTTAACAATGACCGCGACGCGGTGCGCCTGTACGATCCGGTCGGGACGGTGGTGGACAGTGTGCAGTATTTCTCCACCTGGGGAATGCGCAGCGGGGTCTCCCTGGAACGGATGCGTTACGATAGGGCCTCCCAGGACCGGAACAACTGGGGCCTGAGCACGGCGCCGGAAGGTGCGACGCCGGGCCGGGAAAATAGCATCAGCCCGCCGGCCATTGATGTGGAAGTGGTTGCGGGGTCCCTGCAGTGGGAACCTAGCCGCCCGAAAGCGCAGCAGTCGCTGCGGCTTGCCGCTCTGGTCCACAACGTGGGGCGCCAGCCGGCGCAGAACGTGGAGGTCACCTTTTACTGGGATGCTGATGCGGATTCGCTGCTCGGTGTGCAAGAGCGGTTGGCACCGGCGCAGGTGATAAGTAAACTGCAGCCAGGAGACACCCTGCAGGTGCACTGCCCATGGTCCGCCGTGCCCCCAGGGGTGCATCTCGTCGCCGTGGAGGTAAGGTGCATAGGTGACTCGCGGCCCGCAAACGACCGCTGCTTTGCGCACCTCACCGTGGCTTTCCCTGTGGGTCAGGTGCTGGTCAACGAGATCATGTATGCCCCCTCCCCTGGACAGAGCGAGTGGGTCGAGCTCTACAATGCCGGCCCCGGAGAGTTGGACCTGTACGGTTGGGGGTTAGGAGACGCCACTTCTGGCCCGCGCCTCTTCGGCACCACGCACGTGCACGTGCCCCAGGGTGGCTTTGCCATCGTGGCGGCCGACTCCGCCCTCCGCTTCCAGTACGGCGCGCTGCCAGCGCCGCTGCTGACGGTAAAGCAGGGATGGGCGGCGCTGAACAACGACCAGGACCAGGTGCGCCTCTACGACCCGGCAGGCACGGTCATTGACAGCGTCCTTTACTTTTCCCGCTGGGGGATGCGCACCGGGGTCTCCCTGGAGCGGGTGCGGTACGAGTGGTCCTCGGGCGACAGCGCAAACTGGCGGCTCAGTGCGGACCCAGAAGGTGCCACCCCTGGCCGCGAAAACAGCGTCAGTCCGGCTCAGGTAGACCTGGGCATACCACCGGGAGGACTTGTTTTTGCACCGGAGCAACCGCGCGCCGGTGAGAACGTGACCATGTGCGTCACAGTCTGTAACCTGGGGCGGGAGCCCGCAGAGCAACCGCGGATAGAGTTCTTCTGGGACGCCAACAGAGACACCATTTTCGACGTTGAAGAGCGGCTGGGAGAGCCCGTCACGCTGGCCAGGCTACTTGCGGACGAGTGCACGATCGCAGAAGTGGAATGGCGCGAGCCTCCCTCAGGGCTCATGCGCATCGCGGCGAGGGTGACCTGCTCTGGTGACCAGAGACACGAAAACGATATTGCTTTGGCTGAACTGGGGGTGGGCTTTGGTAGGGGAACACTAATCATCAACGAGATCATGTACTCGCCACTCAGTGGCATGGGCGAATGGGTGGAATTGTTCAACCGCAGTGAGGCGCCGGTCAGCTTAGAGAAGTGGTACTTTTCGGACGCAGATGTGCTCAAGCGGCGGCTGGTGAGCCGGTCACCGGTGGTGGTGCCTCCTGGCGGCTTTGCGGTCCTCGCGCAGGACTCCTCGCTGGCAAAAAGTGGGGAGCTGGCCCCGTCCTGCCCGCTCCTGGTAGTGCCCTCCTGGCCCGCGCTTTCTGCCTCGGGCGATGCAGTGGTCGTCTTTGACCCCCAAGGCACAGTCATCGATAGCGTCGCCTATGACCAGAGCTGGGGAGGCGGCAGCGGTGTGTCGTTGGAGAGGATCAACCCGAACCTGCCCTCAGCGCAAAAGTCCAACTGGAGCTCGTGCGTGGACAAAAGCGGTGCCACCCCAGGACGCGCGAACAGCATCCTCACCGTCGTGGTGCCAGCACGCACCACGCTCAGCGTGTCGCCTTCCCCGTTCTCGCCGGACGGCGATGGCCGCGACGACTTTGCCGTGATCTCGTTTAGCCTGCCCATGACGACCGCGGCGGTCAACATCAAGATCTACGATGTCACCGGCCGGCTGGTCCGGTTCTTGGCCAGCAATCAACCTACTGGCGCCACGAATGCCATAGTCTGGGACGGCAGAGACGACCGCGGCCAGCAGGCGCGCATCGGCGTCTATGTGGTCTATCTCGAAGCGCTCAACGCCTCGGCCGGCGTGGTAGAGACTGCGCGCACCACGGTGGTCCTCGCGGGGAGGCTGTAGCACAGATACGAAGACGCAGGCTTGTGCAGTGACGAAGACCCCGTTAGGGTGAAAAATCTACAAGGCCGTTGACCTCGCCCCGCTGGGGAACATCCCCTGACGGTAAGAGACGTGCGACGCGCGGGGCGAATGCGCATCTCATGGCAGCTCCTTCGGCAAGTGTGAAAGCCCGGGCAGCTGAGGACGGCGATCTGGAAGAAGGAACCCTTATGCTCGTCTACTACAACGGTCACTACATGCAGGAAACCGAGGTCTGCCTTCCGCCTTACGAGCGGGGCTTTCAGTTTGCCGATGGCGTGTATGAGGTCATCCGCTGTTACTACGGGGTCTTTTTCCAGACGGAGGCACATCTTGCGCGTATGGCGCGCGGGCTACGCGAGCTGCGCATCCAGGCGCCGGACCTCAGCGCGTTTCCGGCCATCATCCAGCGGTTGGTGGAGGAGAACAATCACGACCAAGAGCAGGCGATTGCCTACCTGCAGGTGACGCGCGGCGCGTACAGTCCGCGGCGGCATTGGTTTCCCCCGGCCGGCACGCCGCCCACCGTGTACATCAGCACCTCGCCGTTCAAGCCGCATTGGGAGGAGATCGAACAAGGGGTGAAGGTGATCCTGGAGGAGGACATCCGCTGGCTGCGCTGCGATATCAAGTCCATTGCGCTGCTGCCCAATGTGCTCTCCAGGCAGCGGGCCATTGACCAGGGGGCAGTGGAAGCCATGTGGGCGCGGGACGGCTTCATGACCGAGGGCACGCACTGCAACGTCGGCTTTGTCAAGGACGGCACGTTCTACACGCCGCCGCTTTCCAACCTCATCCTGCCGGGGGTGACGCGCGCGGTGGTGTTGCGGCTATGCGAGGAACTGGGCGTCCCTGCCAAGGAGGTGGAGGTCCCCCGCTCGGAGTTGGCGCAGTTCGACGAGGCGATGCTCATCGGCACGACGGTGGAGATTACGCCCATTGTGCAGATCGGTGAGATGCAAGTAGGCACGGGGGTGCCGGGGCCAATCACGCGCCGCCTGCAGGAGGCGTTCTACGAGAAAGTGCTCCCTGCGGGCGCTAGACCGTGACGGCGGCAGGGGTAGTGGGGCAGGGAGAGGCTCCCCACAGAGCACACGGAGGCTAATGACCTGGGTCTTCGCCACTGTCCAGCCTCGGGCAGGGGGGACTCCAGGCTCGGGCAGAGGGGGCATCGCGAAGGGTGGTGGGGAGGCTGGTAGCTCTGCGGCCCCTTGGCGCCTTTGCGAGAGGTTTTTGCATGAATGGTCGTAGCAAGAGGCACAGGACGATGGACAAGCCACCGCTGCTCATCGAAAACGAAAAGGACGGCAGCCTGCTGATTCTGATCCCAGAGGGGGAGTTCCTGGCCGGGGGGCCCGGTGATGACGAGGGCGGCGGCCCCTTCCCGGTGGTGCTGCCTGCCTACTACATCGCCCTGCACCCGGTGACCAACCGGCAGTACCTGCGTTTTGTCGAGGAGACCGGCCACCGCCCGCCGGATAAGGCAAGCTGGGGTGAGCCGGTGTGGCGGGGGCGGTCGTTTCCCAAAAAGAAGGCGGACCACCCGGTGGTGTGCGTGAGCTATAAGGATGCGCTGGCCTACTGCCGGTGGGCGGGCCTGCGGTTGCCCACGGAGTTGGAGTGGGAGAAGGCGGCGCGGGGGGTGGACGGGCGGGAGTACCCATGGGGGAACGAGTGGGACAAGAGCCGGTGCCGGAACGACTACACTCGTGGCGGGGGGACGACCGCGGGGGTGTGGGAGTATCCGGAGGGTGTGAGTCCGTGGGGTCTGTACCAGATGGCGGGCAATGTGTGGGAGTGGTGCGCGGATTGGTATGATGGGGAGGCGTACGACCGCTATCGGCGGGGCAAACTGCGGCCGCCGAGGACTGGGGACTGGCGGGTGGTGCGTGGCGGGTCCTGGTACTACGGCCGCGGCGTGGCGGGTCCTGGGGCAGCGGCGAA